>CAZXRM010000008.1:0-12787 GCA_964642595.1 uncultured bacterium | reverse complement strand
GCCAAGCCATCTGCAAAATTATTCGCTTCATCATATATCGGCTGAATCGCTATCTTGCCCGTTTTATCAATGAACCCGCGCTTGTCTAAAGTCCGAATCGGCAGTAAATTCGCCGTATAAATTTGACCAATAAGCATGAAGAACAAAATTACAATTGTATTTCTTTTTTGCATGTGGTGCTTTATTTCTCTTTGAATAATTCTCTTATACCTTTTGTAAACGCCGGTGCGAATACCGAGAAATGACTGCGGTCCGGTGTTTCTTCATAAGTCATCATCAATCCCGAATAGCTATGAGATTTCACAAGACCAATCATATCGGTCAACGGTGTTATCATAAAATACTCCTGACCACCGACTGTCAGATACATATCTGCTTGGATATCCGAAGATTTCATGGCATATTCTTTTTCCCAGTTGAATGCAAGTTTATTGTCCCACCACAAAGACGGGCTGATTAGAAGATACCGGCTGAATGTCTGAGGCGATTTGAATAAACTGTAGAATCCGAATAAACCGCCAAAAGAATACCCGACCAGTGTGCGCTCATTCGGAACCACTCGGAAGTTTTTATCAACATATGGAACCAGTTCTTCATTAATAAACTGCAGAAACTTTTCACTGCCGCCACCACCCGGATAAAGTTTTGCCATTGTATCATTAGTCGGCGTGTAATCTCTAATCCGCTTGGCAAACCAGGTATCAAAATCTTTATCATATGCAATACCGACAATTATCATCTCCGGTACTTCCTGCCCAAAGAGCATTGATTCGACTGCATCGCGGGCAATACCGAACGTGTAATCCGCATCTAAAAGATAAACTACAGGATATGTCTTGTTGGTCTGCTTGTAATTTCTGGGCGTGTTGATAAATAAAGTGTATTCTTCATTAATAATTTTAGATTTAATTTTCCTTGTTTCGGTGTTCCACATTGTAACTTCCGGATATGTTTTGTATTTTGGTGCAGTATATTTTCCGACATATTCCTGTCCGGTAACATCAATATAGGTTGTCGGATAATAAGTAAATGCATCGGCAGTGCCGATAATACCATTTTCTAAACCATAGTCAATATACCCATATTTTGGCTCAATTACTATTTTACCGGTTTTATCAATCAATCCGTTTTTACCATTGATTTTAACTTCAGCAAACCCTTTACGGAAAGACCAGGCATCTTCATATTGCAAAGGTATAACTTCATTGCCCAATGTATCAATATAGCCATACTTCAGATTTGCTGCAACTTTTGCCAATCCTTCAAAGAAACCATCAACGTATGTGTACTTACCAAATGGAATAATTTCTTTCCCGGTAAAATCAATAATACATATCTGGTCGTTAAGCTCTGCTGAATATATATTTTTATTAAGACCGGATAAATCGTCATAAATCGGCTGCACAACAATTTTCCCCAGCGTATCCATCAAACCATATTTGCCGTTTAACCTGAACATTGCCACACCACCCACAAAACTATATATTGCACCATACTGCAAAGGGATAACTTCATTACCTTTCTTATCAATCATTCCGTATTTATCATTTAATTCTACTCTTGCATATGGTCCGATAAAATCATAAATTGTACTATACGGTCGTTTTGTGATAATCTTGCCTGATTGGTCTTTAAGATTATACATCTCGCCAACTTTTACTAAAGTATATTCACCCTTCTTATTAAGTTTATCCAGAACTGACTGTTCGGTAATGCTATTCCCTAATGTGTCAAAATAAAAAGCCGAATCACCCATAAACATTTTGATATAACCCGATGTATACGATGAGGTGCTGGTATAAATCGCGGGCACAATTTCATAGCCCTTGGTGTTAATATAACCGTATTTACTATTCATTTTAAAATAGCAATATGTTTGATGAGAAAAACCAGTAATATAATCGTATTTTACTGGTGCCAGTTGTTTGCCGGTCTTATCAATAAATCCCCATTTGTCAAAAATCTTAACCATGCCAATATCATAAGCAAAAGGTTTGGCATAATCATATATCGTTGGAATAACAAGCTTCTTTGTGCCGTATTCAGCATATCCCCATTTATCGCCGACCCGGTACGGAACGAGCGTTTGTGCAAAACAAACACTGACAAAACATATTACTAACAGGATTTTTTTGTTCATAACTTCTCCTTTTATGTTATTTAGTTTTATTATAAAACTTATTCGGTCGGCTTCCAGATATAGTTGCCGGTTTTGTCAATGTATCCCCATTTCCTGTTCATCATAACTTTTGCCAGACCATTAGAAAAACCAGTAGCATTATCAAAATATGGATTTATCTTGATTTCCCCTCGTTTATCAATATATCCGAATTTATTGTTTTCTTTAATCATTGCATAACCATCGGAAAAATCATCAACCCAGCTGAACTTTGGTTGTATAACATATTTCCCGGATTTATCAATAAATCCCCATCCGTCTTTATCTTTAACCCGCGCTAAACCTTCGGAAAAATCGCCGGCATCATCAAACTGAAATCCAATGAATGTTTTGTTCTTCTTATCAATATAGCCGTACTTACCCACGATTTTTACCAATGCTACGCCTTCGGAAAATTTGTCAGCCATCTCGTACTGCGGTGAGATTACATACTCGCCATTGCGATTGATATACCCGTAACGCTCTTGAGTTCTGACTACACCCAGCCATTCCGAAAAATCATCTGCCCAATCATACTTTGCTTTGATTACCTTTTTCCCTTTGTCGTCAATATAGCCAAAATCATCGCCGACATTTACCCACGCCATTCCTTCGTGAAAACTGCCCGAACCGGTAAACTGGACTTTTATTTTTTCTTTGCCGGTTTTATCAATATAAAAACTGTTATTTTTATGCGTTATCTTTGCCAGACCTTCGGAAAAATCCTCTGCCCAATCATAAACCGGCGATAAGTAAAAATGCCCGTCTTTGTCAATATAACCCCATTTCTCATCAACACACACTGCTGCTAAACCTTCAGAGAAATCCCAGGCATTATCAAATCTCGGCTTGATAATAACTTTGCCCATATTGTCAATATATCCATACTTGCCATTTTGTTTGACCGGAAATAATGATGTTGAATTCGATTGTGCGTGCACAGTATTAATATTAAAAATTAAAAACCAAAAATGAAAAACACAAATTAAATACTTAAAAATACGAAGTGTCTGCTTATCTTTACTTTTTTGCGTTTGTGTTTTTAGTATTTTATTTTTCATTTTTTATTTCATTAATATTAGACGATAGTTTTTCGGTGATAATTGTCTTTAACATATCATATGCATCTTTAACTTTGTCTTTTTGACCTCCGCCTTCGGCTAAATCAGCTCTTCCGCCGCCACCGCCCTGCATTACTTTCCCTATATTTTTTGCCATCTCACTTGCGGAAAGTTTATCCTTTAAGTTGTCGCTAACAAACAAAATATATCTAATGCGTTCTTCATGTTGTTTGCTGGCGACTAAAAACCCACAGACATTTTTTGGTTGAGCCTGCTTAATTCGGTCCGCGACTACTCGCAAATCGGAGATTTCCAAGTAATCAAAATTTCTGTAAATAATTTTGATATCATTAATAATTTCCGCGGTTGTCAGTAATTGATTAATTTCTGAGTTGATTACTTTTCCGGAAAGTTTTTCGATTCTATGTTCAAAATCTTTTTGCGATGTAAAAATACTATCTATTTTGGTTAATAATAAATTATCTTTTGCTTCCAGTTTCTTATTTAATTCATCGAGCAGTCCTCTTTGTTCTTTAATTTCTTGATAGGCAGTCTTTCCAACAATCGCTTCGATTCGTCTGATTCCGGCTGCAATCGCAGTCTCGCTGATAATTTTGAATATGCCGATTTCACCAGAGCGTCTAAGGTGGGTCCCACCGCACAACTCAATTGAAAAATTGCCAATCTTCAATACATTTACCCGCTCGCCGTACACATCGCCAAAAAATGCCAAAGCACCCATTTGCTTTGCTTGGTTTATTGGCACATCTCTTAAATGTTCCACTTTTAAATCTTCAACAATTTTGCTGTAGACTAATTCTTCGACTTTATGTACCTGTTCTTTGGTTAAATGGGTTGGAGATGTAAAATCAAAGCGAAATTTACCCGGCTCAACTAATGAACCTTCTTGTTTTACATAATCGCCAAGCACGGTTCTCAATGCTGAATGCAGTAAATGAGTTGCAGTGTGCGCCCGTTCAATCTCGCGCCGTCTTTCCTTGTCAATCATCGCATGGACTTGTATCGGGTCTTCGGTAAACACCCCTTCACTCAATTCACCTTTGACAAGTTTGACTTTTAACCAGCGGTGTTTACCTTTGTAAAAACTGTTAATAACTTCTAATTCAAAATCTTTGCCCGTTACCTTGCCAACATCACCGACCTGTCCGCCCATTTCCGAGTAAAACGGCTGGTCTTGGAGTAATACTTCATAAGTTTTTTCATCGGTTTTTTGGAATACCAGCAAGTTTGTATCAATTTCATCCTGGTCATAACCACTGAACTCTTCATTCTGCTCAGCCAGTGCTTCTTCCATTGCCTCAGATAATGTCAGTTTGCTGTCAATTACGACCTTGCGTGACCGCTCTTTCTGGTTCTGCATCTCTTTTTCATAACCTTTTAAATCCAGCGTAAAATTATTTTCTGATGCCAGTTCCTGGGTCAGTTCAACCGGTAATCCGAATGTGTCGTGCAGTTTGAATATTTCGTTCCCGGGAATTACTTTTGATACTTTAAATTGCTCGGCTAACTCCTGCCAGCGCACAAGCCCGGATGAAATCGTTCGTAAAAATCTCTCTTCTTCGGATTTAATGATTAAGGCAATCGCTTCTCTTTTCTGAACAAGTTCTGGATACCACTGGCGCATCTGCTCAACAATTTCACTGCTTAAGCGGTATAAGAACGGCTCTTCAATCCCAATTTTATAGGCAAAAAGCACCGCTCTGCGCAAAATACTACGCAGCATATAGCCGCGACCTTCATTTGATGGAATTGCGCCATCGCCGATTGCAAATGTCAAAGCCCGGCAATGGTCTGCTGCTGTGTAATAAGTAAGACGATTATTATCATTTATCGGTGTGTTCAGAATTTTACTAAGACTTTTGATGATGGGCACGAATAAATCGGTTTCAAATATTGTCTTTTTCTCCTGCGAAACCAAACACAAACGTTCCATTCCAAGTCCAGTGTCAATTCCGCGGTTCTTTAATGGTAATAACATGCCATCAAGTTGCATATCATACTGGGGAAAAACGACATTATAAACTTCAAGAAACCGTTCGCAGTTACATCCCGGTCCGCACCGCTCTGAACCGCAGCCAAATTCTTCACCCATATCATAATAAATTTCCGAGCATGGTCCGCACGCGCCGACTGCACCGACTGGTCCCCAGAAATTATCTTTTTTGCCAAGTTTAAAAATCCGCTTGCCGTCCAGACCGACATCCAGGTGCCAGATTTGATATGCTTCGTCATCCTGTTCATAAACCGTAACCGACAATTTATCTTGGGGAAGACCGACAACTTTAGTTAAGTATTCCCAAGCCCAGGGGATTGCTTCTTTTTTAAAATAATCGCCGAACGAGAAATTACCGAGCATCTCGAAAAATGTGCAGTACTTCATTGATTTGCCGACGCTTTTCAAATCACTCGCTCTTAAACATTTTTGAATCGAAGTCGCACGGCGATACGACAAAGGCACCGAACCGGCAAATAATGGTTTAAACTGCACCATCCCCGCGCTGGTAAATAAGAGAGTCGGGTCGTCTTTGGGTATCAACGAAGAGCTGGCAATAATCTTGTGGTCGTGCTGCGCGTAAAAATCTAAAAATGTTCTTCGGACTTCTCTATGATTCATCTTCTTTAATACTCAGCACTTTCTTTACAATTGGATAGGAAAACCCCCGCCTTGTCAATAATGCATATAATTTCTGTTTCTTTTCGGTCGGTGAAAATCTTTGGTAGCGGTTATTGTATTTTTGAATCAATGCTGCGCAGGCATCCTCTTCTTTTGATACATCAATTTGACTGAGGATGGTTTTTATTTCGCTGTTGTCAATACCTTTTTTTATCAGTTCTGCAAATATCAGTCTTTTGCCTTTGAGCGCCAGGTTTAAACGGTCGGATGCAAATGCCTGAGCAAACTTTTCGTCATTAATCAGACCGATTTTTTCCAAATCATTTATCACATCCGAAATGATTTCTTGGGAAAATTCTCTGCGTTGTAACCGACCCGTCATCTCTTTACGCGTCCGCATCCGAAAATTAAGCAGCCGAAATGCGTATTCCTTTGCCTTTTGTTTTTCCGCTTCATAGATTAACTTGTCCAGTTCCGGCTTTGATATTTCCTGCTCTTCGTACAGCCCGAGCCGGATAAGGGTTTCTTTATCAACACCGAATGCAAATCTGCCATTAATGTAAACCGATGTCCGCTCAGGATTTTTTCTTTGCGGCTTTAGATTGACCTGCATCCGATTCGGATTCCAATTTATTTGAAGACCGTTTTCGGTCATCTCTCTTTTCTGTTTCTACATCCTCTTTTCCGTGGCGCATCGCATTTAATAAATTTTTCTCAATCTTTTTGGCAATGTCTTTGTTTTTCTCTAAGAACTCGATTGCGCTGTCCCGCCCCTGGCCGATTTTCGTATTCTCGAACTGGTACCAGGTGCCGGATTTATCAATCACATTATATTCCGCACCGAAATCAACCAATTCACCATATCGGGAAATACCTTTGCCGTAAATAATATCAAACTCGGTCTCTTTGAATGGCGGCGCCATTTTATTTTTCACGACTTTAACCCGGGTCCGGTTGCCGACAACATTATCGCCTTTTTTCAATGCACCGATTCTTCTAATATCAAGACGGACGCTCGAATAAAATTTAAGAGCCAGTCCGCCTGGTGTCGTCTCCGGATTACCAAACATCACGCCAATCTTATGTCGAATCTGGTTGGTAAATACTGCACAAGTTTTTGATTTGCTGATAACTGCTGACAGTTTGCGCAGCGCTTGCGACATCAACCGTGCCTGAATACCGATAAACGCATCGCCCATTTCGCCTTCGATTTCTGCTCTCGGCACCAGTGCCGCAACCGAATCAATCACGAACAAGTCAAGACTGCCCGAGCGGGTTAAGGTCTCGGCAATCTCGAGCGCCTGCTCACCGGTATCGGGCTGGGCAACAAACAAGTTTTCTAAATCAACGCCTAGTGCCTGCGCGTAATTTACATCCAGTGCATGCTCAGCGTCAATAAAAACTGCCGTGCCACCTTTTCTCTGCACTTCAGCGATAATCTGCAAAGTCAGGGTTGTTTTACCGGATGCCTCCGGACCAAAGATTTCTACAACCCGACCGCGCGGAATACCACCAATACCTAGCGCATAATCAAGACCGATCGAACCAGTCGGAATTACATCTACTTGTGCCATTGATTCGCTCTCGCCCAGTCTCATCACTGCGCCTTTGCCAAATTGTTTTTCAACCTGTGAAATTGCCATCTTTAATGCTTTTATACGTTCTTCTTCTGCCATAATTCACCTCGTAAAATTAATCTTTGACAAGTATAAATAGATTAAAAATAAAGTCAATAGCTGACCGATAAAAATATTGACAAAACTAATATTAGGATTATTATTAAGTAAGGATGAAAATCATAAATTCGATGAAATTGAGAAGGTATATCAAAAATATGTGTCCTTATAAAAATATCACAGGGAAGGAGATAGTATGAAAAAATATCTGGCAGTATTGAGTCTGTTAAGTATTATATCAATAAGTTTGGCAATGCCGGTCGGTTTTGAAGGCGGCGCCGGATATGTTTTAGAAGAGCATTACAACTGCTTTTTTGTCAACGGGAGCGCTCTTCTGAAAATTACCAATAATTTCTATGCAAGAACCCAGTTAGCTGGTCTCAGTTTTCATTCTGACAATACTCTGATAAATATCGGCACGATGTCACCTCTTGATTTATTATTCTTTTTCCCATCTGAAACATTTAACCCTTATGGATTAGCCGGTGTCAATTTAACAACCGGCGATGGTTCAACCAAATTTTATCTACGAACCGGTGCCGGAGTCGAATTTAAATTCAATAATGCGCGATTTTTCCCGTTTGTTGAAGCCGACCTTGACCTTGAATTACATAGGCCGGGCGGTACGCATAATGAAATTACACTGAAAGGCGGAATTCGAGTAAAATAACCAATAATATTATTGTACATAACAGGCGGGTAAATATTCCCGCCTGTTTCTTTTCGCGTAAAAAATGTTACAAATTTGTCACATAAATTTTGAGTGGTTTTTTCATCTAATTCCCTAAACCCCAGTCCCTAATCCCAAATCCCCAAAAACAAGGGGAGGTATCCCCCCTATCTTGTACAAAGTCAAATAACAAATGAAGAAAATTTTCAATTAAAACTTCAATTAAATCTTCTAATTTGCTTTTTAGAACGGTAACTAATAAGTTGTCTGATTGTTCGTTTAGTAAAGTATAGTGAAATTAGCCAATGACAAAGTTTAATCTGGTTTCTTTTAGGCAGTAACTTACTAAATCAAAAATATCGTCAGGGAGGTTATGAAATAGGCAATCACCTGATTTAATTAGAAAAAATAAAAAGGGGGCGAATCGCCCCCTTTTGTTTGTTTATTATAATTATTGTACGATTAATTTTGCTTCATTTTTCCCATTATCAGTCACGAGTCGGATGAAATAAACACCTTTTGCCATTTTAGTCGTCGGGAGTATATGCGAATATGTACCAACATCAACATTATTCTCGCCGAGCGTTTCAATTAATCTACCGCTTGCGTTATAAAGTTTGAGTGAAACTTTACCTGAAACAGAAACATTATATTGGATAATCGTATAATTATCAGATGGATTAGGTTTTATCATAAGGTTAGATACTGCGATATTTGATACGCGTGAACCGGCAGTCGCGTTGTTGACTATAATTGGACGCTGAACTTCACATTCCTGAGATAATGGTGGTGTATAACACCAAAATTCCGGAGTATTGTTGCCTTTTAACAGGTGTACTTTACCATCAGCATAAGCAAGCGCTGCGCCGGTTTTGGGAACTGACTTTTTATGTAGTCTCGGAATTGATTCTAACGATGTCCAAGTTCCTTTCGTACCTGGCGTATATTTCCAGAACACATTTGCGCTGCCACCTTTAATCGCATATATTACACCGTCACCACCGGTCATTGCTCCGCCATCTTTCACCAAAACTTTTTTATTCTTGCCGTATAAATTTTCATAGATGGGAATTGATTCGATATTAATCCAACTGTCCTGCTCAATGTTATAGGCAAAAAACGGATTGGCTTTGTCACCGCCTTTGAGTGCATAGATTGTTCCGTCGAGTTCCACCAGACAACTGCCGTCTTTCCATGGTTTATAAGTCGGTGCAACCTGAACTTTCTTTAATGTAACCCAGGTGTTGGTTGTTGTATCATAACCAAAGAAATTAGTTGCATCAGTCGGTTTATGACCGCCGGCTAATAAATAGACTTTGCCATCATAATATGCAATAGATGTTCCGCCCTTTAATTTTTGAGTGGATGGTACATCATTTTTTCTAATCCAAGTATCACTAATCATATTATACATCCAGAATTCGAATGTTCCACCGCCTTTGGTTGCAAAGATATAATTAGCACCATCGTAGCAAAGTGCCGCGCCTTTTTTCGCATACTTTTTGTCTGGTTTATCTGGTTTATTTGCTTTAGGAGCAAATGGAACTGATTCCAAACTAAACCACTGCTCTGAATTTATATCAAACTTGTAAAACTCGCGCGATTTATTCCCGCGAAAAGCATAAAGATTTGAACCGACTCCAACCATTGCCCCGCCATCTTTGACATATTTCGGTTTTGGTGATGATACACCAGTTGGCATTGATTCTTCTTGCACCCATCCAATAATCTCTTGTGAAACTCGCCAATAATAAAGTGTTTCCGGTAAAGAATTTGCTGATAGAACTTGATATTCGGATGTTAGAACATATTCATCAATAAATGGTGATGCGAAATTGTTGTCTTCATCAATTTGAATATGATAATATGATACACCAGCAACATCCTGCCAATCAAAATACGGAGTCTGCGAATAGACATAACTACCGTTAGTCGGCGTGATTAATGACGGCGGAGATAACCTCAAATAATTTTGATTCATTGTCTTGAGATTATTAGATAAATCTCCAAACGATAAACTGGTTATTGTAAACAGTCGGCTTTCACTCGGGTTTCCCCAATTATTAAAACTATCCTTGGCATAAGTCAACCAGTAATAATCACCGGGTGTTAAACTTACACTTGGTGTGTAAGTGGTATCGGTTAATGTTGAATCATTGATGATTGGTTCAGTACTTCCGCTTGGGATAACCAGCAGGTGATATTTTGATGCGCCGGGTAGTTCAAACCAGATAAAAGTCGGGGTCGGGTTACTCAATACCGCATCACCGATTGGTTCGATTAGATCTGGTCCCTTTAATTGGACCCGAAAATACCCGGTCGCACTCCATTCTGCATAAGCGAGACTGCACAGTAGTATCAACGCTAACGCCAATATTTTTTTTGTGTCGTGCATAAGCACTCCTTTCTTATATTTTAATAATTTTTATTTCTTTTTTATTATTACCATCTTCATACTTAATAAAATAAATTCCCTGCGGGATTTCTGTTCCTAAATTTTTAATTTGCAAGGAATAGATACCAAGATTTTTAGGTTCGTTAATTAATGTCTTTATAAGGTCACCGGTTGAATTGTATAACTCAATTCTTGCATTACCCGC
The DNA here is from genome assembly GCA_964642595.1 of uncultured bacterium. GTDB lineage: Bacteria > Hydrothermota > Tepidihabitantia > Tepidihabitantales > CAIPLT01 > CAIPLT01. Next base: position 1,987 of record CAZXRM010000008.1, on the reverse strand, counting down.
ATTTGAGACCGCATAATTAATTACGAACTGATTAGTAAACGGGTTAGGAGTTACTATTAGGTGCGGGTTACAAGTTAAGAGTTGTAAATTCTCGGCTTGTGTATTGATATTTGATATTTGATTTTTAATTTTTGAGTTTGTGGTCCAAGGCACATATTGCCAGAATTCATTGGTATTATTACCCTTTATCAAATAAACCTTACCATTCAGATAAGTTAGCGATGCACCTGCTTTAGGTACTGATTTATTATAAAATCTTCGAATTGTATCAGATGGTGTCCAGGTGTTTACTCCTGATAAATATGTCCAGAATTCATTTATGCCACCACCTTTAATTGCAAAGATTTTTGTACCATCCGAAGCCATCGAACCGCCATCTTTAACTTTCTTATTTTTATTTATATAAGGATGAACTAATGGCAAAGACCGTCTTGTGCTCCACGAGTTACTGGAAAAATTGTAGGCATAGAAATAATTATCATAGCCGTTACCCTTGAGTGCATATATTGTGTCATTACATAAAACAATACAACTGCCGTCCTTATATGGCTTACCATCCATAATTAACGCTGTTGATAATGATGACCAAGCATTCGTTGCCGTATCATAAACAAAGAAATTCGCTTCCCCGGACTTTCTCGAGCCAGCCAGCATATAAACTTTTCCGGTTCGATAAACTAATCCGGTTCCGCCTTTTATTCCTTTTTCCGGCGGAATAAATGGTTTTGCTGTCCAGGAATCTTTTGTAATATCGTAGGTCCAGAACTCCCGTGTCCCGTATCCTTTAGTCGCATATATTTTATTGTTACCGTCATAACACATCGCCGCACCTTTGCCGATTTTCTTATTATTTATTTTGTATAAGTCGGATGGTTTACGACCGAAAGGAATTGACTCGACTAAATCGGTTGTCCAATTTGTACCATTATAACAATAGAATTCATTTGATTTATACCCGCGAAATGCATAGAGTTTATCATCGGCGGCGACTATTACTCCACCGTCTTTGACAAACTTTCCGCCAACTTTTGTTGGTATCGGTGCGCTGGTTTTATATGTCCAGCCCGGTGGTTCGGGGCTGGTTGTATTGATTGTAAACTGTCTTTTTTCCGACCATTGACTATTTGGCAATCCCGCACAGACCCGCCAGAAATAACTATTATTATTTAATCCCGGCGATGTTATTTGCAATTGCGATTGGATTGTAATCGAGTCAATAATCGGTACTGTAAAAAATGAATCAGTTGCGATTTGAATTTGATATTGGCTTGCCGCATAAACATCTTGCCAATCAAACATCGGAGTTGCAGTAGTAATAACTACTGATGGATTAGGTGATTGCAAAACTGGCGAAGCGAGCGTTACAAAAACAGAATCAATCATTGAGTCGTTTGAAACATTATCATCCGTTGCTAAGATAGTTTTAATTTTAGTATAAAATTTTCCGGGTGGTGCCGGGAAATTACCGAAATTAACAACCGCCGTATCATTTGGTGCAACTCCCGCTGTAAACCGAGATTGGTTAAATACAACATTACCGCTGTTGGTACGAATAATAAAACGAGTTGAACAAGAAGCAGTACGGGTATAGTAATTCTTTATTTTGCCAGATACTTCAATACTGCTTGCATATAGATTTCCTTTAGGACTAGTGATTCGATATGCGCCGACATCGTGAAATTTAACATGCACACTACCGGTAGTCTTATTATTATAAGCATTTTCGTCATCGCTTAATCGAGTCGAACATTTGGTACTAAATGTCCCAAAAGAACGAGCGGTCCATCCGGTAAAATTGATTAAAGTATCTACCCCGGGTGGAGCAGAGATGGAACGGGTTGAAGTATATCCATCATTTATATCAAACTTAACATTAAATGTTGCTCGACTTGTACTATAATTATGTATAATCGCAGTCGGATTTATAACTGTGCCTGAATCAACCGTGCTTGCTGGTGATAGAATCGAAATACAGCCAACATCGTTT
>CAZXRM010000007.1:10801-18252 GCA_964642595.1 uncultured bacterium | reverse complement strand
AAAAATACTCTATTTATAAATAGAGTATTTAAAGTATTGTATATTATAATGATAGATGAAATTTAGGGGTTTTTAGCGTGAGTAGCGTTCTTCGGTCCAGGGGTCGCCGTGATTATGATAACCGCGGGATTCCCAAAATCCAGGAGTGTCTTTAGCAAGGAATTGAATTCCATTAACCCATTTTGCACTTTTCCAGAGATACAATTTTGGCACGACCAATCGAACCGGATAACCGTGTTCAGGTGTAATTTCTTTGTCATTGTACCGTAAAGCAAACAGGACATCTTCCTGAAAAAAGTCTTCAAATGATAAATTGGTATAATAATCATCTGCGCTGTAAATCATTACAAATTTTGCTTCGGGTTTAATATTAACTAATTTGCGAATTTCATTGGAACTTATACCTTCCCAGACATTATTTAGTTTTGACCAGCCGGTAACACAGTGGATGTCAGACAAAACTTTTCCCTGTGGTAAAGCTGTAAATTCATCAAATGATAATTTTCGTTCTTTTTCAACCAGTCCCCAAATTCTGAATTGCCATTTGGCTTTATAAAATTCTGGAATACCATCGTGGTGTAATACAGGAAAATCTTCAGTTAATCTTTGGTTAGAAGGAACTCGATTTTTTCTTTTGGTGTCAGGACTGATGATTATATCATCAGACATATTTGGTTTTTAATATTTGATTTTTAATTTTACTTAATATCCCCAGATTTCGTTGAGATATGTTTTGCGTCGGCAATCAACACAAAGAATTCGCTGGTGTTGTGAACGGTAGGGCAGTGAAGAGTGAGAAGTAAGGGGTGAGGGGTCAGGTTCTTGAGGAATAACACCTAAATCTTTGTACAGGGTTAAGTATAATGTAGGATTGGCAAAAGCGAGTTCACCGACTTTGTGTGCAATCCATAATAACTGCGCTTTGGGTGCAACAACCGCACCACAAATTTCGCAAAAGGCAAGTTCTTTTTCAATGATATTTTCATAACCTTCGTTTTTCAGTTTTGCCAAGTCGTATTCCTGAGTATGTTCAATGCCTTTCTGGGTTGTGCAGTAATTGACGCATTGTCCGCAATAGATGCACTTTTCCTGATAGTGAATAATTTTACGGACTTTTCTTTGAATATCATCTTCGATTGCCCGTGCCTTAGCCGGGCAGACTTCAACACACGCACCGCAACCAATGCAATATTCTTCATTATATTTAATTATGCCGCGAAAACCTTTCGCCGGAATCGAAGGTGCTTTAGGAAACTTTGCGGTATATGGTCCGGTAAAGATCGCTCGTAGCGCTTCACCTAATTCACGAAGTTTTGGTTTTCTCATTTATTCACCTCGAATTTTACGAATGATAGCAAATTACACGAATACATATTATTCTTTTTCCTCTTGTTCATTTTTAGCGATTACATCTTTATTGAATTTATCTTGTCCCAGTTTATCGATGATAGTTTTATGCCACATTTTTATTCCGAACGAATGCGAACTGCGGGATAAGGCATGCGCAGCAACCGGCATTGTTATCAATATAAAAAAGGCACAAACCAGTGCTTTTACACCCATAACATTGAAGCCCTTTAATAAAAAAATGCCAAGCATAAGTCCGCAGGTACCTAAAGTAACACCTTTAGTTGCGGCTTGCATACGGTTGTATAAATCAGGAAAACGGACTAACCCCAGACAACCGAGTAAGTCAAATGTTACACCGATTATAATAAAAATCCAACCGAGAATGCTAATCATCGAGACTCCTTCCTTCGAGGTATTTGGATAATGCGAGCGTCCCGACAAAACTCAAGATTGCAATGATAATTGATAAGTCCATCAGATAGGCAATATCGTATTTGAGGGCAATGAGTGCAGTAATACAGGTAAAGCTAATACCCATAATATCAACTGCAATCACTCGGTCCGAAATACTCGGTCCCTGCAAAGCCCGATACAGAGAAAAGAACGCACCTAAAGATAATAAAATAATTAATATATCCATTTTACTCCATTAATCGAAAATATTTTTTAGATATTTTTCAAAAGGTCCTTTAATAATTTTCGATGCTTTTTCAACATCTTCCTCGCGAACCCAAATCCAGTGAATATATATCGTGTCATCAATTATATCAATGCTCATTGTGCCCGGTGTCATCGTGATTGAATTAGCAAGAAATGTGCGAGCTAAATTTGATTTTAGCGTAGTTTTAATTTTGACAATTCCCGGTCTTAATGGTTTTTCCGGATGAATCACGCGATAGGCAACATCTAAATTGGCTTTCAAACATTCCCAGGCAAATACTGGAATATAGAGTAACAGCCATACCAAACGATGCGGCTGGAGGATTTTTATCGGGTGATAAGAAAAATAACCGCCAAATACAATTGCAACCAGAAGTGCAACTACCAGTCCGGCAATCACGGATGGTACATATAAAGTCCAGGTGAATATTAACCAGAGCAACACACATAAAACCCAATAACTGATACGTTGCGTCATATTAATTACCCTTTCAGTTTTCTAATCTCGTTTATATCAAGTGTTTTGTATTTTTCATAGAGACGGATAATCATTGCCACCATTACCGCAGTTGTACCAAGACCAATAACAATTGAAGTCAGAACCAGTGCCTGTGGAATCGGGTCAACAAAAACTTTCGGTGCATCAATATTAGTAATAATTGGTGCGATTGCATCTTTTTTGAATCCGATAAAAGCAAAAAGCAGGTTGATACCGTATTCAATCATACAGAAACCAATTGCAATTTTAATTAAATTTCGCTTGGTGATGACCGCATATAAACCAATAACAATAAGAACAATACAGGCAATAAAAAGTATCATATTTTTACTCTTTCATAGTGTAATGCAGGGCTGCGAATGCTAAAAATATGCTGAGCAGACCGGCACCAACTTTTATACCGATTGCAATGTTGGCTAATGGAATAATGCCCGCGCTGAGCAGTTTGATTGGAGTGCCTTTGGGCAGGACATTGGTAAAAAAGAATGCCCCGGATAACAAACCAAGCAGGGCAACGGTCAGAAACATCAATCCACCCAAACTTTCCAGAACCGATGAAAATAATGATGAAGTTTTTTCCCTGATTTCCGCGGCACCAAAAGCTAAGACCAGCAGGATGAACGAAGCTGCAACAATAACACCACCGGCAAAACCACCGCCGGGCGTCAAATGACCGTGAAGTATCACATAACAACCGAAAAGAAAAATAAATCCGGCAACTATTTGCGAAATTGATTTGACAATAACCGTCATTCCTTTCCCAATATTTTTAACTTCCGGTGTTTTTGTCATTGAACTTTTCCTTTCATTCGCATAATGGTTAATACGCCCATCACGGATGTGAATAGAACAACCGCTTCGCCAAATGTATCATAACCACGGTAATCAAGAATGATTGCGGCAACAATATTCGCGGCACCGGTCTGACCAAGACCATTGGCAATATAATAACTTGCAACATTCATCAAGGGCGAACCGAATCTAGGTAAATCGCGTAAAGCATAGATTGCTAAAACAACAAACAGAGTTCCGAAAATGAAGAAAGTGACGACCGGGAAAATTGATTCCGATTTTATACCTTTACCGATTGTTTCATCGGTATGGGTTGTTCGTAAAATCGCAGCAGCAAAAAATACGACAGTGAGAATTTCCACGACAATCTGCACGATTGCCAGGTCTGGTGCTTGAACTAAAATAAACATAATTGCGACCGAAAATCCGACAATGCCCATTGCGACCGCGGACGCCAGTAAATCTTTAATTTCAATTGCGACGATTGCTGCGGCAAGCATTGCAACAACTAATAGATATAGTTGAATCATACAAAACTCCGTTGTTTTACTGGATTATATTTCACAAAGAAAATAATTATACCGATTATCAGAGATGCAACTAAAAGAATCGGTGCTAAATTAACTGACCAGATATTCAATAATGACGTATGGCTAAATAGATTATCAATCGTCGGTGATATTAATGTTTTCATTGATAAAGAGTTTACAAATATACCTAATAAGACTGAAGTGATGGAGAGAAAGACCGGTGAAAAAGACATTGTGAAGCCATGGTCACGAATTCGTTGTGAGTAAATTGTTTCCTTGCCTTTAAACGATACCAATAATTTAAAAAGATAAATTGGAGTTATTATGCAGCCGGCACATAAGATTATGATGAATAAGAGAGCATATAAATTCATTCCGTTGCCGTTCATTCTGATTATTCCCTGAAATAACATCCATCTTGCGAAAAATCCGTTAAGCGGAGGTATGCCGGCACTTGCTAATACTGATATCAAGAGGGCAAAAAAAGTAAACGGCATTTTTGAAGCCAACCCCCGTAAACTATCGAGTTGGGTTGATTTGGTCCAGTATTCGATTGAACCAGCCGAAAGCATCATTGACGGTTGAAAAGTGAGATAATTGATTGCATTGTAAATTGCGCTCGCAAATCCAATCGCATTACCGCAGCCAATGCCAAGAAAGATAAAACCAAACTGGGTGACCGCGCTGTAATTCAAAAGACGATAAATTTCTTTGGTGCGAATCGCCATAAAACCGGCAATTATTATGGAAAGTCCGCCAATTGCTAACATAACTATCCGAAGTATCGGTAAATTATTAATACTAAAAATATAGAAAGCAAGACGAAACAACAAATAAATACCGACAATTTTTTCAATAATCATTGGAATATAGGTAAAAATCGTAACCGGCGTCTGGGTCAAATTAGCGGTCCAGAAATTTAAAGGGAACAGACCGACTTTGCCGATTATGCCAATTAATATCACCAAAAATGCAATCGTGATAAGCGGATTAGCCACAATGATTCTGGGTTCGGATACAATTGAATCTATGTTCGTTTCGTGCAGGATTAAGTAAATACCAAGGGATATCAGTACATTAAATAACAGTGAGATGCAAAATGTCTGGTGCGCGATTGTCATAGAATTTTGAGATGATATGATGAGGAATGCATAAAGTATAATTGATAATAAAAAAGAAAAAATAAGCAACATTAAAAGATTGTTGGATAAAATTATCGCATTGGTTACTGCAATCGTGAACATAAAATACAGATAATAACTCCCCAGATGTTTAAATCCGCGCATATATCGGAATGAATACAGCAATATCAGAAAACTAACCAACGACAATATGAGAATAATTATGCTGTTAAAATGGTCTAGATAAAATCCGAAATTGAGATTATTAATATTAAATAGGTTATGAGTCAAAATATGCTGACTTCGGATATTAAGAAAAAGATAGAAAGAATAATACAATGAAAGAACTGCGCCGAGAAAATTAAATTCATTGCGTAATCGGTAAATAATAAATCCGAGAATGCCGCAAATAATCGGTAAGATAAATATCAGAACTAATGCGTTCATTATTTATTATATTTTTCCTGTAATTTTTTAGTTTTTTCCCACGATAATTCTAACAATCGTTTGCTTGAATATAAAAACTTGTTGTCTTCAAAAACCACAATTCGGTCGGTACAGCAATAGCAAGGGTCAATTGCCGCCAGACACAACGTGGCATCCGCAATCGAATATCCCTTTACCGCAACTTCATTGCATGGTAAATTCATAAAACTCGGGGCGCGAACTTTATGTCGAACCGGACTGTTAGTTCCATTACTTCTAATATAGTGAAAGACTTCACCGCGCGGTGCTTCGGCTCGACCAATACCTTCGCCCGGCGGAATCTCATCAACCCGATTTTGAATCGGACCATCGGGCATTTGTTTTAAACATTGTCTAATGATTTTTACTGACTCAAGACATTCGAGAAGCCGGACTTTAGCTTTGGCAAAAACATCGCCTTCTTCGACCACAATCATATTCCAATCAATTTTATCGTAAGCACAATGCGGTTCATCTTTTCTTACATCAATCGCATAACCAGATGCGCGGGCAGTCGGTCCTAAAACGCCATAATCAATCGCCTGTTCTTTGGTCAAAATACCGACATTTTCCAATCGAGCATGGATGACTGGGTCATCCAATATTGCTTTGGTTAACATTGTAACTTTTTGTTCGACCAGATTTAGTCCTTTTTCGATATCGGGTATTTGAGCAGGCAAGATATCGCGTCTCACACCACCGACTTTATTCATCGCATAGTGATTACGATTACCGGTAATCATTTCAAACAAATCCAAAACCGGTTCGCGATAACGCCATGCCCACATCCAGACTGTATTATAACCGATAAAATGACCGGCTAAACCAAGCCATAAAAGATGCGAGTGAATTCTTTCCAATTCGTGAACAATCGTGCGGATATAATTAGCTCGTTCTGGTACTTTGATGTGAGCGGCATCTTCAATCGCCAGAACGCACGCTAAAGGATGAGAATTAGAACAGATACCGCAGATGCGTTCGACTAAAAACGGAATCTGGTCATAAGTCAGTTTCTGAGAAATAAATTCGTGTCCGCGATGATTGTAACCGATATGAATTTCCAGACCGACAACTTTCTCACCTTCGACAATTAACTTAAAAAATTCCGGTTCTTCCTGCAAAGGATGATACGGACCAATCGGTACGATACGTTTACTCATAGTCCCGCCTTAACGGAAATTTATCTTCGGGCCAATCTTCAGCGGTCAGTAATGGTTCTAAATTCGGGTGTCCTTCAAAATCGATTCCAAGCAGTTCGTGAATTTCCCGTTCAATCCAGTTACCGGCCTTATAAATTGGCGCGATTGATTGAATTTTGGGATTTTCTTTGGAGATAAAAACTTTAATCGTGAAATAAGTGCCATATTTATCATAGGAAAAATGATATAGAATTTCAAACCCGTCACGGGTGTCAATGCCAGTTGCGATTGATAATCTAAGATTATTTTCGTGATGTAGGAATTTTGTTATATCGACAATTTTTTCTTTGGGCAAAGTAATATACAAGCGACGCTCATTATGCTTGAATACCTTTGCCTGCGGAAATTTCTTCTGCAAATCTTTAAGTAATTTTTCTACAGGTTCAATCATAATTTTTGCAGTGCTTTCACAACACCTAATATCATTGCTTCGGGTTTAGGTGGGCAGCCGGGAATAAAAACATCAACCGGAATATGTTTGTTATAAGGTCCGACCACATTATACGAATCTTTAAATATATGAGTGTCGCAGGTGCAGGTGCCGATGCCAATCACAAGACAGGGTTTGGGTGTCTGTTCATAAACTCGTAAAACTCTGGGTAATGATTTACGGTTTAAAACACCAGTAACGAGTAATGCATCAGCGTGACGGGGCGAACCAACTAAAACGATCCCGAACCGCTCGACATCAAAACGCGGAGTGAGTAAGTCTAATATTTCAATATCACAATTATTACAGGATGCGGCCGCAACATGGAAAACCCACGGCGACTTTTTTAATCCCCAAATTCTAAAATCTTTCATATTAATATTTTTTTAACCACAGATTAACACA
>CAZXRM010000007.1:7145-10701 GCA_964642595.1 uncultured bacterium | reverse complement strand
TGAAATCTTGTGGGTTTTTTATCATAATCTCGAAAATGCTAAAATTATTCCAAGTATTGTTATCGGCATTAATCCAATCCAGAAGAACTTTAATGCCTGGTCAACCCGCAACCGTGGATTAGTGTTTTTTATCAGCACAATCAGCACGACTAATAAGAGAAATTTTGGTATTGCCCAGAACGATGCAAGACCACCCCAGAATAAGGTGATAATCATGCAAGGTAATAAAAATAACATCATTGCTTTGGTCAATTTGAACAGCGCTAAGCCAAAGCCCGAGTATTCAGTCAAAACACCTGCCATTAGTTCTTGCTCAGCTTCGGCAATATCAAATGGCACATAACCAAGTTTTGCCTGAGTGCAGATTAACATTGCAATTGTTGCAATTACGCCAGAAATTGAATATAAGAGCGGTCCGTTCATCTGCTGATACATTACGATTTCACCGATGCGGATTTGACCGCCGGTTTTAATAACCGCAATTAGTACCGCAGCCAGAAACGGCAGTTCGTAACCAAAGTATAATGTCATTTCTCTTGAAGCACCGACTGCACTTAACGGGTTTCTGGAAGCGGATGCACCGATAATCGTGCCTAAGGGCGGTAATGCGAGCAGATAAATTAAGACAATCAAGTCACCGAGAAAAGTCTGCTGGGGAAAGAAATTCATATTAAAGAGCATAACCGCAACCGCACTCATTGCAATAATACCAAGTAAAGGTGCACCCAGGAATAATATTTTTGATACACCTTCGGGCACCATTGTTTCTTTAAGCAATAGTTTAAAGAAATCGGCAAACGGTTGATACCAGGGCGGACCAACTCGCCAGTGAACACGGGCAGTGACTTTTCGGTCAACCCAGGTTAATAACATTCCAACAATGGTGCTGAATAAAAATCCCGGGAATATCAGAAACCAGAATAATATTTTCATTAGGTTCTTCTCCAGAACGGTGAGCGGGATAAAAATCTCTTACCGACGACTGCCTTTTTTGCTTCTTGTTCAGTTATATATTTTAATGCACCGGACGGACAGGTTGCAACGCAACGCGGACCTTCTTTCCGGTCGGCACATAGACTGCATTTCTGTGAAGCATGATTTAGCAAACCAGCATCAAGTACGCCAAACGGACAAGCGATAATGCAGGATTTACAGCCAACGCAATGAAAACTCGCCTGTAAAACTAAGCCGTTTTCCGTAACTTTCAAGACCTCGAACGGACAAGCCGCGGCACAAAGCGGTTCTTCGCAGTGACGGCACGCCAAAGGCAAATTCGCAGTTTCATTTGCCTCGCCATAACGGATGCGGGCTTCGCTAAATGCGCTTCGGCAAGCCGATTCACAGGAACGGCAACCGATACACATATCAAGGTCTAAATAAATTCTCTTTTGATTTTCTGCCATATTTATTTCTTGGTCAATTTGCCATAAGCCGAAGTAATTATAATTTCTTTGGTCAGATTGTCAATTGACATCGGAAATAAGTCGCGATTATCGTTGGTATTGGTTGATAAGACCGCAGTATTATTCGGAACATTATTCGAAATGTGTGCATTATATTCTTTGGTAATATTTCCGACATTGATTTTGACTAATGCATTATCAGTAATATTAATCTGCTGGGCGCTTAAATTATTTATTTTGATTTTATTTGAATTATTTTCTATTAAACCACGATATTCAAATGCCGATTCTTCGCCAAGAATAATATAATCGGATAAATTGACTGCTGATTTTTCAATTAAGTTCATTGCCCGGTTTATAATTTCGTCAAGACTGATATTGGTTTTATTAGCGATTCTTGGTTTAGATTTTAAATCTATATCCGGCGCAATATGTTCAATAATCTCGGAAATATTTTTACTGCCGTTAACCGGTTCGGCTAATGGTTTGATTGAATCTTTCCCCCATAACGTGTGGATAGTGCCATTTTTTTCTAAAAGTGACGGCACTGGTAAAATCCACGAATCGATGGGTAGGGTTTTTTTGAATGTTGTGGTTGTGATGAACATTTCGAGATTTTTGAGATATGGTATAATCTGCGGATATTCAAACGGGAAAGAGTCACCAAAATTTATTAGAGTTTTTATTTTACTTTGATTCATCAGTTCAATTACTGAATTAAACCCAGTTTTACCAAAAGGAATTGATGACAATGCTGGTGCTAAAAATTTCTTCTCATATATAATAGCAACAAGTTGTGCCAATAAGCAGAAGAGCAATGGATCTTTGGTCTTGCCAAAATCAAGTGATGATAATATGACATAATTATCAATTGATAACAAAGATTGATTAAGTTCTTCAAAGTCTTTTTCAAAAACACCACAGATTTCAGCAATCCTGGGTAATTCTTTTCTTATATTATTATAATTTTTTTCACCGAGGATCTCTTTGCTTGGTTTTCCACTAGCAATAATCAGTCCGAGTAGGAAAAGTGGTTCAGTTCCAGGTTTAACCCAAAAAAACTTGTTGGCAAAGCCAGCAATCTTGGTTTTTACGGAATCAATATAAAAAAGACGGTTATTACGGTCAGCGTATTTTGAAGCGAGTACTGTTTTTGATATAACCGGACTTTTATTAAATATATCACCGATTATCAAAAATCCTTTTGCTTGTTCAATATCTTTTAGTTCGGCGGATTTAACTTCTCCTGGTGTATAATTAAAAAATGATTCGGGTTCAAAATAAGTGCGTGCAATGTTTTCTATCTTTAATTCTCGTGCGAGAGCATGAATCATTGAAAATTCTTCTAATGTATTATTGGCATCATAGGTAATTGCAATTTCACGGGGGTTAATTTCTGACAAATGGCGTTTGATTTGACTTAACGCGATAATCCAATCAATGTTTTTATTATTGAGTAGGGGAGTAGTAAGACGTTTTTTATGCTCTATGATGATATTTGACATATTGGCGCGCGCGCATAATCTGCCCTGGTTAATGTCTGATTGTGGATTATATTCAACTTTTCTAGTTACTAAATCGCCACGGCAAATATTATTTAAATTCAGTTCGCAGCCGTATAAACAGAACGGGCAGATAGTTTTAGATAATTTGGTCTCGATGTTCATATATTAAAATGGGTCTTCAATATCTTTTACCTGTTCCCAGGTCAAAACCGGTCCGTCTTTGCAGACAAAATATTTTCCACAACGGCAGTGTCCGCATTGACCGAGCCCGCATGACATATTCTTTTCCATTGATAAATAGATATTATTTCCGTCAAAACCTTTTTCCAAGAGTTTCAAAGTTCCGAATTTCATCATTATCGGCGGTCCGCATACAACACCGATTGCGTCTTTGGTATTACCTGGAAAATCTTCCAATAAAATTGTGACCACACCAACCCGGCTTTTCCAGGTGGAGTCGCCGACATCAACCGATAATTGAATGTCAACGCCTTTCCAGGTCTTCCATTCCGGTATCTGATATTTATAGACGATATCCTGCGGAGTTCGCGCGCCATACTTAATGTAAATTTTCCTGTATTTTTTTACATTCTGCATCAAGGCAAAAAACAGAGAGCGTAAAGGCGCTAACCCGACTCCGCCGCCAAC
>CAZXRM010000007.1:2138-7045 GCA_964642595.1 uncultured bacterium | reverse complement strand
TATTTTTCTTATATCAATTTTACCCATACAGACTGAAAAACAGCGTCCGCAGCCAGAACAGGCATTAAATCCATAATCATTCGGAAAAGTCATAAATTTGCAGTGAAAACGGTTTTGGAAGCGTTTCCAGAATTCGGGTCTCGAATTTCCACCGCCGCCAACTCTGGCATAAGCGGCATAATAACAGGCATCCCAAACCTTGTGCCGTAAAAAACCCTCGTTTCCGGTTGGCGTATCATATAATAGGAAGCAAAAACAAGTCGGGCAGACCATCAGACAACCATAACACTCGACGCAGGTTTTGCATCCTTCATTCCAGAATTTCTCATCATTATTCTTTTCAATTGCTTCGGCTAAATCTTCCCGCCATTTTTTAGGATTGATTGATTCGAGCGTTTTTACCGCACTGTTTCTAATTTGGTCGCGGGTCGCAATATCATTGGAGCCGGCTTCCTGAAATAAATGGTCATTATCTCTTAATAGTTTTTCACCGGCATCAGTTATTGTCTCAAAGACATAACCAGAGGGGAGAACCGATAAAATTATATCCGCACCTTTTTCCGGATATGGTTTTAAACCAAGCAGGTTGCAGAAACAGGTTGTTTCAGGTTTTGGGCAGTCAACCGCGACGATTATAGTCCGCTCGCGCTGAGATTTATAGAACGGCTCGCCGAATTCGTTTTCCAGATACATTTTCTGATGAACCATCAATGGTCGCAAATCGCAATTTTTGGCGCCAATTATAATCTGGGGTGAACTGTCAGTTTTTAGCTCAATGCTCGATTTATTCTCAAGACCACCGACTTTTTCCTTAGGACGGTATAAAAACCCCTTAAGGGCTTCGGCTGGACGGATTTTTTCCAGCGCTTTATCCATCGCATAATAGGGGTCATCGAAATATTTCTTGCTTAATTTTTTATAATGAACTTTGTCTTTGATTAAATCCGGATAAAATACTGTGAAAGTATCATTAAGTTTTGCCAACCAGGCATTGTACTTTTCCTTAGGCAAATATAATATAGCCATTAATTGTAAACTTTAACAAAAATACAGAAAATGTCAAGAAGTAAATTAAAATATTTTAAATTTATTTATAACCGATAAATTCATCAATCCACAACTCATAAACGCATAAACTTACAACTCAATAAATCTTTACTCTTGACAAATTAACTATTTTATGGTATAATAGCACTAATGTTAGAAATTACTAATTACTAATTACTAATTACTAATTTCAAATTTCTAATGAATTTTAAATGACTGAATGTCAAATGAAATAATTGTCACCCTGAGCTTGTCGAAGGGTCTCGGTTTAAAATACGAGTTAATACTTAGCGCGAGTCAGAGATTCTTCGCTTTCAGCTCAGAATGACAAGGTTGTACAGTTTTGCTCTTTGAATTTTGATATTGGTTAGAAATGACTAATGACGAATTAACAAATTTCTAATGAATTTTAAATGACTGAATGTGAAATGACGAAGACTTCGCAGTTTATCATTGCGAGTCGAAGACGCGGCAATCTCATTTATTAATTTGATATTATAGCATTCATTAGGAATTAGAAATTAGATATTAGAAATTCCAATCCGACGGGATTGGTATGGGGCTTGCCTCTGTAGTATCAACCCCATTATGTAGGGAGTCTTTTAAGTCGTCCAGTTTGATTGGATATTTGACAACTAATTTGATTGGAAAAACAACACCTAAACTGCCAAATCGAAAGCCGTTTATTTTGCCATCATGTTTGACAAGCAGTTTGCCATTTAATATAGCATCATCCATCAAAAGACGGGTAAAATCAAGCATCAAATCTAAGGTAAAATCAGGGTTGAATTTTAGTTTGGGACTCGGAAAACGAGCCGTGGATTGGTATATGAAATTTTTATTCTAATAAAAATGTCAAACTGATTTAGTCTGTCCCATCCAATCCAAATTATTCAATTCTCCGAAATGTTCTTTGAATATCCGATAGTAAAAAAGTTCTTCTTTGCTGTTCAGTTTCCATCCGCAAGGAAGCAGAGATTCATTGTTAAATTCAGTGTCTGAAATATGTTGATTGGCATATTGTCCGATTGAATCAGCAATGCCCGTACCTTCCCAGAATTTTGCTTTGGTGCGGTTTAAAATCGTTTCCGGTAATAATCCTTGCAGGGCTTTGCGTAAAATCCATTTTTCTATTCCGTTATTCAGTTTATATTCAATTGGTATCTGCAAAGCATAATTTACGACTTCGGGCGAAGCAAACGGAACATATGCGGTCAGTCCAAATGCCGATGCGCAACGGTCAACCCGCTGTAAAGCAGTATTGTGCAGGCGATTCATAATATCAATCAACTCATCTTCTAAGAATAGGGGATTGAGAGTTTTGAGATAAGAGTAGCCGGCAAATAACTCATCCCCGCCTTCACCGGAAAAAACTTCCGACACAAATTCAGCAGCGGTTTTTGAGATAATATAATTGGTAACACTGGAACGAACCAGTAAAGCATCAAATGATTCAAGATGATAGATTGCATCGGGCAGGTTTTGTAAAATATCTTTCATATCAACAATCACTTCGTGGTGACGATACAAATTTTGATTATGTGATTGCAGATAATCAGCAGCAATTCGGGCAAATCGTAAATCCGGGCTATTGGATAAACCGATGGCAAAAGTATGTAATTCTTTGGTGTGTTTGCAGGCAAGACCGGCAATCGCGCTTGAATCCAAACCGCCAGATAACCAAGCACCGGCTATATTATTTTTGATTTGGCTCTTGATTGTATTTGATAAAAGTTGACGCAGTTCATCGGCAATAATTTGTGCATCCTGAATTTTGGCTGGTTGTTTTTGATAGATGTGCTTTTGTATGAAATTATTATTTTCATACGAATAGCCGGGTGGAAATTCATAGACATTGCAGGTCTTTACTAAAAGCGATTTTACTTCTGAACCAAAACAGAAAATATTATCATCAGTCAATCCATAATACATCGGAGTTTTGCCCAGCGCATCACGCTCTAAAATCAGATTGTTATTTTTTATCTGAACCGGAAACAGGTTGTCCGGAAATTTATTATCTTTAAGATATTTTATTAAGTCAGACTCAATTGCGGAATAGATGATACCGATTGTTGCATTGTTGGTCTCAATTATTTCCGGACCGAGTTGTCCGCGGTGAGATATTTTATCGAGCATTTGTCTGACGTTTTTTTGTTCTGCGGTTTTAAAGATTCCTGCAATTCCAAATGACATATTCTATCCTTTCTATGAGATTTTTTCAGATACTATTTTAATAAGAGCAGTCGTTCGCGCTCAGTCAACGGTTTGCCGGTTTTCGGATTTACTGCAACATACTTGCCATTTAATGGAATTGTCACAATTTTTCCTTGCGCGACATTAGAGCCGACCAGATGCGGTGCATCGAGAATTCCAGTCCGGACCGCTGCCAATAAAACATTCGGGTCAATTAAAGGATCTTGTGACTTTTTATTGATATTTTTTATGGCACTGATGATTAATAGTGCCTGTTTGATGAGTTCTTTTTTGCGTTTTATTATCATTGAATCAGATAAAATATTAGGCATATCTTTATGAGCGGTTTTTATCACGCCCTGAACAATCTGGCAGCTTTCAATAATTTCCTGAGCAGTTGCATTGTAATTCGCTTCGCAATAACTGACAACATGCACAATATGCGGTTTTAATGCCATACCAATCATAATCGATGCAGCCAGATGTCCTTTGGCAAGATTCAAGTCGGGCGGCATACTTCGTAAGCCGGTCCGAATCTGCCGATAAGTTGTAAAATTCTCATCGTGGAGATTTTCAATCAGTTCAATTTTTGCGAGCATTTTTGCCAAGTCCATTTGTAAACATGTTTCAGGCGGTGTATTAAGCATATATTGGGACACATAATTTTTAATACCTAATTTCTTTGCATTATACGCAGCCAGATACGCGACCGCGACTGCCAGAGCATCATGACTGTCACGCAAACTCCATTGATGGGCATCATTTATTTCAACCGGAATATTGTGCGCGGCATACCATCGGATGGTTGCTTGATTTTCTTTAATTGCATCTAATAAGGGACGGTCAGATCGTTTGTCGAGCTCGCTGTACCAGAAAAGCGGAATTGCGCCCCAGGCGATGTTGATTGTTTGTAAAGACATTTTTGCCCATTGGATTAAGTCTCTGGTTCCGGCATAACATCTGAGTAATGGATAATTTCCGCACCGGGTTGCCTGATATATCTTTTTTAAGTCTGCTGGTTTTCGGACCGGCACTCCACCCGCTCCTTTGCCGGTTTTGGGCATAAGTTTGGGACGGAAAAAATATTCCTGTGCGTTCTGGTCAGGCGCAATGCTCAATATATCGAGCACTGAAGATAAAGCAATTTGTCGGGCATTGTCAATTGTCTCTTTTACTGTTTTCATACCAAGATGGTGTCTTAATAATGGATAGGGCTCGGCTTGTTGGATACGCTCGACTAAACTTTGAGCATATTCTATTTTAATCTTTTTTCCGGTCTTGTTTTGTAAATAGTCAATGATTGTCTGATAAGGTTCTTGTCCGGAAAATACAACTTCAAATAGACCGGTTTTTCGCGCGACCTTAGCAACCGAAGAAGTTCCGCCAAAAGCAAGCCGGACATTTTTAATTCTTTGCTTTTTCAGTTCAATTTGTAAATCTTTGAAAATGTCTTGGGCGGTTTCGGGTGTTAAGCGATAACTGACAACTGCCAGATTTGGTTTCTTGTTAACGATTTCTGATACGAACTTTTTGACCGCAATTGCCGGACCTATAAATTCAGTTTCGTATCCATAGTTTTGGGCTAGTCGTAGGAAATTGATTATGCCGGCAACATGCACGCAATTACCAAGACAAGCGCCCAGTATTTTTTTGTTCATATCAATGTT
>CAZXRM010000007.1:0-2038 GCA_964642595.1 uncultured bacterium | reverse complement strand
CGACGAATCTGTCTGACATTCATTCCGGCTAAACCGAGTTTTTCAATGGTTCTGCCTTCAGTCCAATAATCACGACCGTGCAGAACATTAGCCAGTTGAATGACTGATTTCATTGTCGGCACTTTTACGCTCAGATGTTCGCCTAATGATGCAATCGGAACTAAACTGGTCGGCACATCCTCTGTAATATAGCGGTGGTCAATTGTATTGGGCGCCATTATTCCATAATAATTATAGTTTGCCTGAATCGCTTCATATAAATTATCTCCGCTAACGCCGTATGCCTGATAAATCCATTCGCGAGCAGTCAAAACTCTTACACCAAGCGCTTCAGCAACTTTGACCCGTTCTGCATCTAATGCTTCGAGCACCATTGCTACTGAAGGACTGGCGCCTTCGTGGTAATAACTGAAATCACCTTTTTCATTTTCAATCCATGCTGTATTAAGAATAGTTAAAGCCGGATGAAATATTGCACCGATATTGCTCAAGCCGGTTCTCAAAACATTATCACCAGCGATGAACTGGTGAAAAACTGATTTCAAGGAGGGGAGAATATCAGGAAGTTGATATGCCGGTAAAGATGCAACCGGCACGGAATTTTTAATGCCAAAAATCCGCACCTGACCGGGATTGGTTATTCGCGAAGCATAAAGCAAAGTCTCGGCTTCAACCAAATAATAAAATTTTCTAATTTTTAGTTCTCGCATCATTTCCGCAAAAACTAAAGCACCGCCAGTTCGACCCGGATTTAACACGACAATTTGACCTTCAGTTAGGTGCGGACCAAGAATTCTTGCCATTTCCGGATGTCCGATTGCCGGCACAACAATCATTATTACATCAATATCGTCTAATGCTTGGGCTGGGTTGGTTGTCACTAGATTAATTTTAGCAACACCCGTGACTTCACCGGTAAGTTCTATTTCGTTGGTTAATTTAATTGTCGCAATACGGTTTTCACTTCGGTTGTAAAGATTGACAAGCCGTCCGGTTAGCGCCAAATGTCCGGCCATCGCCAAACCACCATTGCCCGCCCCAACAATACAAATCGATAAAGTATCTTCGGGTGGTTCAATATCACCAAAAGGCTGCTCCTGGTTTGTAATGTAATTTATCAATTCTGAACCAGACTCAAATTTTGTTATTGTTTCCAAGAAACTGGGGTCGTTCATAAGGTGGGCAAGACGGCTGAGAATTTTCAATTGTAAATCATTGCCGGTTAAACGACCGAGTACCAAAAAAAATAAATGGACTGGTTTATCATCAATTGACTGAAAATCGATTCCTTGTTTACTGATACCAATTGCGATAATCGGTTGGTGGACCGATGCCGTGCAACAATGAGGAATTGCAATTCCCTGTCCAATACCAAATGTACCCTTTCGCTCAGATGCCATCAGGTCTTTTAAGATAGCATCGATATTGGAAATTCTTTCGGAAATTTTTAACGCTTCGAGTAATTCTTTATATGCATCTAATTTTGTTGTGCTTTTTAATTGAAGTAAAATTGCCTTTTCAACAATTAATTGATTAACAAACATATTTTTGTCTCCTATTGTTAATGTATTAATAATTTTTGATGCGAAAATTAAATCGAATGATAGGAATCTTTCTCGAGATTTTGTCCGAGTCGGATTTCAATTTGAATCAAACCAAATTTGATAAAGAGCAATTACTATTTATTATAACTCAATATAAATAATCAGTCAACCCTAAATCTATTCTTCAATAGCAACCGGTATCCCGGTAATATCCATCAGGCTGTGGGCAAGAACTGAAATCTTTTGTTCAACGCTGATATTGCGGTTGATTATTACATAGTACTTATCTTTTAACTTACACATCCCGCCTTCGGTCTTTAATACATCGTAAATGACCCGCACTGAATTCTGGCGCAATGTATCTTCGAGCTGCTTCAACTGATCATTTTTATTGATTGTCATATTTAACCACTGTTTAGACGGATTTGACCGATTTTATTTTTATCCGTGTAATCTGTGTAATCCGTGGTTTCTTTATAACCATTTTTGTGCTT
>CAZXRM010000006.1:0-18369 GCA_964642595.1 uncultured bacterium | reverse complement strand
CGTCGTGAGACAGTTCGGACTCTATCCATCGTGGGCGCAGGAGACTTGAGGGAAGTCGTTCACAGTACGAGAGGACCTGAATGAACATACCTCTGATGTGCGAGCTGTTCTGCCAAGAGCATTGCTCGGTAGTCAAGTATGGAAGGGATAACCGCTGAAAGCATCTAAGTGGGAAACCCCTCCCAAGATAAGGTCTCCCGTGTATGCTTCCGCAAGGAAGTAATACCCATAAGGCTCATTGAAGATTACAATGTTGATAGGTCATAGGTGTAAGTGTAGTAATACATTCAGCCAAGTGATACTAATCAGCCGTGCGGCTTATGGTTGCCTGCCATTATTTAATAGTTAGGAGTAAGCAGTGAGGAGTAATAAAGAAGATTAAAATTATCTTCTTACTACTATCTGCTCACTGCTTACTTGTAAAATTTGCCCGGTGGCAATACCGGAGGGGCAACACCTCTTCCCATACCGAACAGAGTCGTTAAGCCCTCCAGGGCCAATGGTACTGTGCTGGTAACGGTACGGGAGAGTAGGTCGTCGCCGGGCTTTTTTGCTAATATTGCGAATGGCATCGAATTGAACGAATTTTATTTATTATTAATCTTCTATATTTATAATACCCCCCTATTAATAAATCAAGTTAAAATTTCAAAGAATCATAGATATTTTATTGTATTAAAAAATGTCAATTTTAATATCTTGATTTATAAATAAATAGCAAGATGTATAATTAATATGAAAATAATAAAAAAAACAAAAAAATACTTGACAAATTGTAATAGATTGTTAAAATTTATTATTGAGTAGGGTATCAAATGCAAAACACTAAGATTGCTATTAAAATGAGAAATCAAAAAAGTATTATTTTAAAAAGAGAGGAGGTGAATTAAAATGAGAAACGAAAAAGGATTCACCTTAATTGAACTGTTAGTTGTGATTTTAATCATCGGTATATTATTAGCATTAATTATGCCGAACTTCGCATTGTTCCAGGAAAGAGCGCGCAGAGCTTCGGTCAAGGATAATATGCATGTTATCCAGACTTCAATCGAAGCATATGCGACTGACCACTATGGCGCATATCCAATCATGGATGAATGGTTAATTGATGGCGGTATTGCTTACTATTGGCCAGGCGGTGATATTTTCGCCGTTCCAGACCCATTATACGGTGGTGCTCCAATCAATCCGTATAGCGCAGCAAGATATGATATGGAAGCAAACCTGCTTTACAACGGTGGTGATTTTGGACCATTTGAATATTCAGGTCAGGCAGCAGCCGTATATGGCGATGACGAACAAGTTGATTGCCCGTATCTTGATTGGGTAATTAGCATGTCCGGTGGTGATGACCCGACTTATCAGGGTGCAATCGTAGTTGGTTGTTATCCGGATGCAGAAGGTGGTTCAGCACCAAGCGAATATGGTATTGCTGGTTGGGGCAGAATGTATGCGGACGGTGAAGATCATTGGTGTATGTATGATCTCGGACCGATATCTGACCCTACGGATAATTCAACCTGGACATACTATGTTCTCCACAACTAATTCTTGTTGATACTCAATAAAGGGAGCAGTTTCTGCTCCCTTTTATTTTTATATCTGTCGGGGCGTTATGTTTCGGAGGTTACTGACTAAATTGATATTTAAGCTATCTCCCCGACCATCTACCGGATAACCTGGGGTTATCCCCGGGGCTTGCCCTATAAGATTATATGCTTAGAAATCTGGGATACTTTTTAAGAAGTTATTTGATAAAATGTTTACAGGATTTTCTTTTATATTGCTGATTGTATTACCGACCCGATGATTTAGTATGTCAGGGTTGCCGTATGGTTTCTTTTAGGTGTGTTTTATAAAGCGGGTGATTCTTTCCAGATTTTTTTTGATGGGCTTGGATGTGTCTATTTCAATATAATTTTTCTTGTCTTTGACTTTTTCCGAATTTTCTTTGATGCGATAATATATTTCCGGCGTTGCATCGGATAATGAGAATTCTTTGGTCCGTTTTTTCATTCTCTGCATCACGACTTTTTCCGGACAGGTGCAGTTGATAATATATAATTGGGCATTATGTTTCTCAGCAATCTGTTTAACTTCACTGCGGGATTTTTCCCATAAAAAAGTCGCATCAATGATACAGGTATTGCCCTGGCTCAAATAATTTTCCGCCCGTTTATATATTTCTTCATAGGTTTTGCCCGATACTTCTTTGGTGTAAATACCTTTACCATAACCTTCAAAGCAATGGGTTTCAACCGGCGTATTGGTTATCTCTTTCCGGATGATATCCGTGCATAGATGATAAGCCGAAATGCGTTCGGCGAGATGTTGTGCCAGATAGGTTTTGCCGACGCCGGGTAAACCCATTACCATAATTACTTTGGGATGGCTATAAAGATTTTTGGCATACTGGTCAGCAAGGGCAAAGTATTTTTTGGCAACAATTTTTGCCTCGTCTTTATCTTGCTTTGACATTCCACGGTCATTCAAATTAAATCCAGTCACCTTACCCCGCACATAAGCCCGGTAACACTTGTAAAAATCGAGGACTTTTAACATTTCCCAATCATTCGTGTAATTAATATAACGGCTGATAAAAAAATCGGCAAGTTCTTTGTGATGATAGAACTCGAGGTCCATCACAAAAAAGGCAATTTCCGAGGCAACATCCGAACAGGCAAAACGGGGATTGAACTCAAGGCAGTCAAAGATATAAACCTTATCGGATATAAAAATATTTCTCGAGTGTAGGTCGCCGTGACACTGCTTGACTTTCTGGTCGTGAATCCGTCTCAGGAATAGTTTTTCGTTAAGATGCGAGAACCGCTCAATTTTGTCTTTAATATCCAAAAATAGTTTTTTACTGAGCGTAATACCGATAAACGGTTCGGTCTGGGCAAAATTTTCATCCCAATTGTATTTGATTATTTCCGGGCTACCGAATTTTTGAAAGTCGGGTTTGGATGCGGATTTATTGTGGAAATTAGCAATAGTGCGGGCAATCTCATCAATCACCGAATAAGTAACCTTATTCGTTTGCAGGCATTTGGTCATTATCGCATCTTGCGGTAATTCCCACATTTTAATTGCATAATCAATAATTTCATAACCGTCTTTTTTGGACTGTATTAAAATTCGGCTCCCCTTTTTGATAATCGGAATGACTTCGCAGTAAATGTCCGGGGCGAGAATCTGGTTGATGCGGAATTCTTCGTTGCAGAAATACTCCCGGGCCGAGAGTGCAGTATAATCCAGAAATCCAAAAAAGACCGGCTTCTTTACTTTGTAAGCATATTTACCGGTCAGAAATACCCAAGAGGTGTGTGTCTGAATTAAAGTTACTTTTTTTACATCTTTGCCCCAGAAACGAGGTTTTAAAAGCAGTTGTAGATAATTGACAATTGATTTAACTTGATTATTGTTGGATGTTAGTTTTTTCTGTTGCTTAGCCAAGTTCAGACTTTCCCGCTTCGACTCAGCGAGGCGAGTGATATTTCAACGCCCAAATCAAGGGCTTTCATATTTTGCTCAATGGTTGCCGGCGGCACGCGGTTCTTTAAAGCTTTCTTTAATGAATCAAGTGAAACTACTTTGGTTATTTTAGACAGGGCACCCAATAAAACAATGTTGGTAAAGAGTTCCCGTCCGAGTTTTTGACGGGCGCTCTCGGATAACGGCAATCGAAAACAACCAGGGATTTCACACCGCTTCACATAAAAACTGTCGGCAATCACAATGCCGCCTTCTTTTAAATCTTTGATATAAGCGTCAACCGATTTTTGGGAAAGGCAGCAGATAATATCAACCCGGCGTGCCTTGGGATATAAAATTTCCTGGTCAGAAATAATCACATCACATTTGGAAGCTCCGCCTCTTGCTTCCGGTCCATAACTCTGAGTTTGGATAACCTTTTTCCCTTCATAAACACCAGAAGCCTCGGCTAAAATTTCACCGGCTTTAAGTAGTCCCTGACCGCCGGTGCCAGCAAGTCTTATTTCTTTTCTCATAAATTTTTAACCACAAGATTAACACGAGATTGACACGAGAAAAAAAGAATCTTGTGAAAATCTGTGAAATCTCGTGGTTTCATTTCTTTTGGGCAAGTTCGATTACTTTTTTATAAACTTCTGAATATTCGGGCGCTTCGGTATCGTGCAGGACGCCGATTACGATTTTGCCTTCAGCATCTTTCGGTTCTTTGATTTGAGAAAGGGTCACAGAATTATCGCGATAGAATTGAAGCATTTTTACGGCATCGCCCATCCGGTTCAATCTTCCGTAAAGTGTCGGACATTGAGAAACAACTTCAATTACAGCAAAGCCTTTTTTCTTCATTGCTTGCTTGATTAAACCTTTAAGATGCGGGGTGTGGTAAGTCGTACTGCGGGCGACAAAAACCGCACCCGCGGCTTTCGCCATTTCGCAGACATTAAAATCGCGCTCGACCGAACCATAAGGTGCGGTTGTGCCTCTTTTGCCCTGCGGGGTGGTTGGTGAAAATTGTCCACCAGTCATTCCATAGTTAAAATTATTAATTAATATCACAGTCATATCAAGATTGCGGCGTGCGGCGTGGATAAAGTGATTACCGCCGATTGCGAGCATATCACCGTCACCGGCAATCACAATCACTTCCATTTCCGGATGCGCGAGTTTAACGCCGGTTGCGGATGGGATTGCCCGCCCGTGCAGGGTATGAAATGTATCACAATCAACATAACCGGGCACACGCGAAGAACAGCCGATACCGGATACGACGCAAATTTCATTTTTATTCAAGTTTGATTCATTGATTGCCCGCACCATTGCATTCATTGCCGAGCCAATACCACAACCCGGACAGAGAATATGCGGGAAGCGGTCATCTAATCGTAAATATTCAGCGATTTCCTGGTTCATATTTACAAATGAAAAATTAAAAACCAAATATTAAAAACACAAATTAAAAATTCAAAAACTATTATTTCATCAGTATTAATAACTGTATCATTTTTACATTTTTGTGTATGTATTTTTAATATATCAATCATAATACTGCTAAAACCTCTTCGGGCGTTATCATTTCACCGTCAAAGCGGTGGACACCGATTATATCAGTGGTGCGGTCAAGCACGCGGGAAATTTCACGGACCATTTGTCCCTGATTCATTTCGACGACAACTACTCTTTTCGCATTTTGCAGAAGTTCGGAAATTTTCTTGTAGTGAAAGGGCCAGATTGTGATGAGCCGTAAAAACCCGGCTTTTTTATTGGTCTTGCGTTCATACTCATATTTTGCTTCAAGTGCGGTTCGAGCCGAACTGCCGTAAGAGACAATTATTGTTTCGGCATCCAAATCAAGCGTCTCGACCGAATGCAGCCAGTCGCGGTTCTTGTCAACTTTTTCCTGAAGACGGTTCATTTTCCACTCAATTGTTTTCGGGTCATTAGTCGGAAAGCCGTCTTTGCGGTGAGTCAAGCCGGAGATATGAATCCGGTAGCCCTCGCCAAAATGGGCAATCGGCGAATCGAAGTTTGTGTCATCGGCATAATGTATATACTCGTCGGGCGGCTTGACCGGTTTTTTCCGCTCAAAAATCGGGACTGAATCAGGAATCGAAATAACTTCCCGCATATGCCCGATAATTTCATCGGACAGTACGATTACGGGCAACCGCAGCCGCTCGCTGATATCGATTGCCTTTACCATCAGCGTAAAAGATTCCTTGACACTCCACGGCGCCAAAACAACTGACGGATGGTCGCCGTGAGTTCCCCAGCGGGCTTGCATCACATCGCCCTGCGCAACTTTGGTTGGCAAACCGGTTGCCGGTCCGCCACGCTGGACATTGACAATCACGCACGGCACTTCGGTCATTACCGCATAACCAATTCCTTCCTGCATCAAAGAAAAACCCGGACCAGAAGTTGCGGTCATTGATTTCATCCCAGCCGCAGATGCGCCGACAACTGCGCAGATGCTGGCAATTTCGTCTTCCATCTGAATAAAAACTCCATTATGCTTAGGCAGTTCCAATGCCATAATTTCAGCGATTTCGGTTGAAGGAGTTATCGGATAACCGCCGAAAAACCGAATTCCGGCTTTAATCGCACCAATGGCACAAGCTTCGTTACCTGAGAGTAATTGCATACTATCTAATTATTAACCACAAATTACACAGATTTTCACAGATTTTTCTTTCTTTCTCTTGTGTCAATCTTGTGAAATCTCGTGGTTTCATTTCTCTTTTGTTTTCTTAGGTTTATTTATAAATATCGCAAAGTCCGGGCAGCGCAGTTCGCACAGTTTATCGCCATTACAGGCTTCAATGTTAACGCAATTTACTTTTAAATCACTGCCTAAAGCGAGCACATCTTTGGGACAAAATTCAACGCATATTCCACAACCCTTGCAGAATTCCTTAATGATACTAAGTTCAATGCCGGATTTGGATTTATGAAGTGCCGGACTGGGATGAGATTTTTTCATCAGTGAGTTTAATATAACTGATTAAATTGATTAAGTCAAGGGGTGAAAATATAGAGCAATGTAGTAAACAGCACATAGCAATATAGAAATAAATTCTTTATTAAACTTTTTATTGACATTGTGATATTTGATGTTATTTTATAATAGTTTGATATGATACTATATTTGAGCGGAGGAAATATGAAACATACTTTCTTAAAAATATCTTTATGTTTGTTTATTGTTTTGGCGATTTGTCATGCGGTAAGCACGGAACTGACGGTCTATAATGATAATTTGGGATTAGTTAGAGAGCAGCGCGATATTCAGTTAGATAAAGGACAGAACGAAATTAAATTTACGGATGTTGCTTCGAAAATTGATGCGACCAGCGTGCATTTTAAGTCAATTACCGACCCGGACGGAACTAAAGTATTGGAACAGAATTTCGAATATGATTTAATAAGCCGGGATAAACTTCTCAGCAAGTATATTGATAAGGAAATCGAACTGGTTCGCCGATTAGGAGTAAGCGGTGAAAAAACAGAAATAATTAAAGGAACTCTTCTTTCGTTGAAAGGTGGAATGACCTTGAAAGTCGGAGATAAGATTTACAGTAATCCATCCGGTGAAGTAATCCTCGATAAACTACCGCAAGGATTAATAACTAAACCGGCACTTTCCTGGCTCGTTGATTCTAAAAAATCCGCACAACATACGGTTGAAGTCGGATATCTTACCGAAGGGATAAAATGGAACGCAGATTATATCGTGGTTGCTGATGCTGATGATAAAAATATTGATTTGAACGGCTGGGTGACGATTGATAACCAAACTGGTACGACTTATAAAGATGCGAAATTAAAATTAATTGCGGGCGATGTTAACCGAATAAAACCCGCGGCAACCGTGAAATTAATGGCAGCAAAATATGCATATATGGGTGAAGCCGAAGAACCTCAGTTTCAAGAGAAATCGTTTTTTGAATATCATATGTACACATTACAAAGAAAAACAACAATTAAAGACAATGAGTCAAAACAAATCGAATTTACCTCAGCCAGCCAAATACCGGTAAAAAAACTTTACATCTATGACGGTTCAAAAATGTCATTTTATGGATACAACGAATACTCAAGAGCCGATAAGAATTACGGGATTCAAACTAATAAAGATATATATGTAATGCTGGAATTCAAAAACTCTAATGATAATAATCTTGGAATTCCATTGCCGAAAGGTAAAATGCGGGTTTATAAATCGGACACAGATAAATCTTTGGAGTTTATCGGTGAAGATTGGATTGACCATACGCCAAAAGACGAGATGGTCAGGATATACTTGGGAAATGCTTTTGATATTATTGGAGAAAGAGTGCAGACTGATTTTAAAGTTAATTATGATGCGGACAAGCTAAATGAATCTTATAAAATTACACTTCGCAATCATAAAGAAGAGCCAGTCACAGTCAGAGTTGTTGAGCATTTGTATCGCTGGTCAAATTGGAAAATCACCAGCAATTCATATAAATTTGATAAAACTGATTCTAAGACAATCGAGTTTGATGTACCGATAGAAAAAGACGGAGAAGCGGTCGTAACTTATACAGCTGAATATTGGTGGTAAGCTTTCGTTGCTGTTACAAATATAGGGACGCAGATAAACGCAGATTTATCAGGGTTAATATCTGAAAAATCCTATCAATCTGCGTCCAATATAATCTGCGAAAATCAGCGTCCAATAATTCAGTTATGGCATAAATTTCGCCAGCGGTGTAAAACCGGGCAATTTTATCTAACCAGTCAAAATCTTATATCTTATCCGAATCGGATTTCCAGTCTAATCAAAACCCGTATCGGGTATAAGTATTAGTTATAACTAATACTTTTCTCGAGTTAATTTTTCTGCTAACCCTGTATTCTGTATACTGTTATACTGTTTTCTTTTTAAGATAGGGGAGGTAATCCCTGCTTCTTGTGCGTTTACAAACAATGGGGGTTTTGGAATGTCTTTTTGATATTTTATTTATATTTGTTGTTCGGTTTCTGGTTGGATTTTTAGCGGCTCAGATAATGAGTTTTCTGCGTGGTTGTCTAATGAAAAAGTAAAACGACAATTGATAAGGAAATCAGAGAGTGCTATTATTGCAATATGTATAAAATTATTGGGCAGGGTATGTTGAAAGCAATGTGGTAAGTAAAATAAAAAATTTACATTTCAAGTTTTGGTTTTTTGATGGTTCTTCGATACTTGCATTCCGGATAGCCGGAGCAGGCAATGAAATCGCCGAAACGCCCTTTGCGTTCAACTAGTTCTTTTCCGCATTCCGGGCATTTTTCATTAATAAATTTAAACGGCTGCGGAGTTTTGGGTTCTTTCTGAATATATTTGCAATCCGGGAATCCGGAGCAGGCAATAAACTTGCCGTATTTACTTGACCGCTCAACTAAGGGTTTTCCGCACTGCGGGCATTTTACTTCGAGCAGCGGCGGTTGCTCTTTGGGTGCGTCTTTTTTAATGTATTTGCAATCCGGAAATCCAGAGCAGGCGACAAATTGTCCGAACCTTCCCCACTTGATTGCCAACGGTTTTTTGCAGACCGGGCAATTTTCATCGAGCAACTGGTTCTGGGTTGTTTCTTGTTTTATTTCGGGTGTTCTTTCCTGCATATTGTCTAAATCTGATTTAAACGGCTCATAAAATTCTTTGATAACATTCTGCCAGGTTGCTTTGTTTTCTTCAATCCGGTCCAGGTCCTGTTCCATCTGCCGGGTGAAATGGACTTCAAAAATATTGTCAAAGCCCCTGATTAAAATATCGTTGACGACAAAACCAAGCTGGGTTGGGAAAAGCCGTCCTTGTTTTTTCTCGACATATCTTCGCTCTAAAATCGTCGAGACGATTGTCGCATAAGTTGACGGTCGTCCGATGCCGTTAATCTGAAGTTTTTTGATGAGTGTTGCTTCGGAATATCGTGACGGCGGCTGGGTAAAATGTTGCTCGGGGCTGACACTCTTTAAAAACACCTGTTCGTTTTTCTTTAGGGGGGGCAGGGATTTTTCCTGCACCGGGTCGGCATATACCTTTTCAAATCCGTCAAACTCCTGTTTGACACCCTGTGATTTGAATAGGTAATTTTTAGCAGTAATATCCGCGTCGGTAACGGCATAAACAGAGTCTGCCATCTGTGAGGCGAGAAATCTTCGGTAGATTAAATCGTATAATTTATACTGGTCAGCCGACAGGTGTGACTTGATTGATTCTGGAGTGCGCTCAATTGAGGTCGGACGGATTGCTTCGTGCGCGCCTTGAGTCAGACCGCCTTCCTTAAACTTTCGGATTTCCTGAGGCAAATAATCTTTGCCATAAGATTTTTTAATGTAATTCTGGGTGCTTGAAATAAATTCTTCAGCCGTGCGCATTGAGTCGGTTCTGGGATAAGTTATTAAACCGGTTTCTTCGCGCTTTAATTTTATGCCCTCGAATAAATTCTGGGCGATAAACATAGTTTTCTTGGAAGTAAAGCCGAGTTTACGCGCTGCTTCCTGCTGCATCGTGGCGGTGATGAATGGCGGTGCCGGGCGATAATGTTTTTCTTTGGTTTCGAGTTTGGTGATTAGATATTTTAGCCCCGATTCCAAATCATTCTTAATTTTCGTTGCCTGTTCTTCAGATTTAATCTCGGCTTCCTTGTTATCAATTTTGGCAAGCGTTGCAACAAATTCGTCTTTGGTTTTTGTATTAAAAGTTGTTTTAATGAGCCAGTATTCCTGCGGTATGAATTTTAATATTTCCCGCTCACGCTCGACAATCAGTCGCAGGGCAACAGTTTGCACCCGTCCCGCGGAAAGGCCACTTTTCACGGTTTTCCACAATATCGGTGAGACCAGATAACCGACCAAGCGGTCCAAAACACGCCGCGCAATATGAGCGCTGACTTTGTTATAATTAATGTCAGTTGGATTGGCTAATGCTTTATCAATGCCGGATTTGGTGATTTCATAAAATAGTACACGCTTTGGTTTATGACCGTTTCTGATTTCG
Source organism: uncultured bacterium (assembly GCA_964642595.1). GTDB lineage: Bacteria > Hydrothermota > Tepidihabitantia > Tepidihabitantales > CAIPLT01 > CAIPLT01. The sequence continues at coordinate 7,874 of CAZXRM010000006.1, read as the reverse complement.
TCAGCAATGTGAAATGCGATTGCTTCGCCCTCCCGGTCCGGGTCGCATCCAATGTAAATTTCTTTTGATTGCCGTGCCGCGCTTTTCAGTTCGTTGATAATTTTTGCTTTGCCGCGAATTTTGATATAATGCGGAATAAAATCATTCTCGATATCAACGCCAAGCCGGGATTTAGGCAAGTCTTTGATATGTCCACGCGACGACAGAACATTGAACTTGCCCTGCAAAAGATTTTTAATCGTATGCGCCTTGGTCGGCGACTCGACAATCAGTAACTTAGTCAGTTTTGCCATAGAGTAAATAATAATATGCTAATTTCAAATAAAATCAAGAGGGTTTGTAATAAAATAGTTAATAGCAACAAGATTAACACAGAAAAGGCAGAGAATTTAACCACGAAGACACGAAATAAAAAAGAAAATTGTTATTGGAAAATTGAAAATAGTAAAGATAATGGAAAATAGAAGTATGATTTTTAAACCACTGATTAGACGGATTAGACGGATATTGCTAACTACAGAAGACACATAAAATACAGAAGTAAAAAATTCAGTGAATTCAGTGTTATCAGCGGTTGATTTCTTCTCTGTGAAAATCGGTTCAATCCGTGGTTTCATTGCTCTCATTCTATTGCAAAATGCAAATTGGAAATTTAAAATTTATAATCTTCAATTTACAATTCAACTGCAGTTGTGAACGGTGCGGGGTTGACATTATTCAGTCATAAGGGTATATTTAATTTATGAAACAAGAGAGTTTCGAGGCATTATTAAAAATCAGCCAGACCATTAATTCGATTAATGATTATGATGAACTCTTGGAGCAGATTATGGATTTGGCAATTTCTAATCTGAATGCCGAGCGCGGGGTGATTGCATTAAAAGAAGGAAAAAGGATTTTACCAGCCGTGGCAAGGGAATTTACTCAAAAGGATTTATCCGACCTGACCGAAATTTCTTCGAGCATCATAAATCAGGTTTTATCCGAACAAAAACCAGCGCTGATTCACGATGCCCTCGAGACCGATTTTAAGTCTGCCCAGAGCGTCATTATGCATAGTATTCAGTCTGTGTTGTGTGTGCCGATGATTTCACGGGAAAAGATTCTGGGAGTCATTTATGTTGATTCGAGAAGCCGCAAAGGAGTTTTTACCCAGGATGATTTGGATTTTCTTTCGGCATTTTCGCTTCAGGCGGCGATTGCCGTAGAAAACGCGCGGCTCAAGAAACTGCTGATGGAAGAAAATAAGTATCTCAAAACCGAACTGGTCAAGACGACCAGATTTGAAAGTATTATCGGCCGAAGCGCGCAGATGTCAAAGGTATTTGATTTGATGCAGAAGGTGCTTAATTCTAATATACCGGTTTTGATTGAAGGCGAAACCGGTACGGGTAAAGAAGTTGTGGCAAGGGCATTGCATTATAACGGGGCACGACAAAAAGGTAAGTTTGTTGCGTTATACTGCGGAAGCGTGCCAGAAACTTTGCTTGAGTCAGAACTTTTTGGTTATAAAAAGGGCGCTTTTACGGGTGCGGTGACTGATAAGAAAGGGTTATTTGAAGAAGCAGATAAAGGTACTTTGTTTTTAGATGAAATTATTGATGTCAGTTTGTCAATTCAGGCAAAATTGTTAAGGGTATTACAGGAAGGTGAATTCAGAAGAGTTGGCGAGACCCTGTCACGCAAAGCCGATGTGCGGATTATTTCTGCTTCCAACCGCAAAATTGACCAAGCAGTCAAAGACGGCAAGTTTCGTGAAGACCTGTTTTACCGGATTCAGGGCTTAACGATTAATCTGCCGCCGTTAAGAGACCGGGGTGATGATATTTTGCTTTTGGCAAATCATTTTCTTGGTCACTATGCCCAGAAAGAGAATAAGATAATCAAAGGTTTTAATCCGCAGAGTAAAGAAATGCTTTTATCATACCATTGGCCGGGTAATGTGCGGGAACTGGAAAATGCAGTTGCCCGCGCCTGCGCTCTGACTTCGAGCGATAAAATTACCACAGAAGACTTGGGATTAAAACTGGAAATATCTATGGTTGTTTCAGGGCAGGGCGGTTTAAAAGGAGAGGTTGCGGGAAAAGAGAAAGAATATATTATCAATATACTAAAAGAGGTCAGCGGCAACCGAACCAGAGCCGCACAAAAAATGGGTATTTCCCGCCGGTCGCTTCAGTATAAAATTAAAGAATACGGAATTGAATGAAACCACAAAATTTCAAATGGAAAATTTAACCGCAGAGCACGCAGAGAGCACAGAGAGAGATAGTGTAAACACGGAACAACACCGAAACCACCGAAAAGATAAAATTGAAATTCGGTGTCACTCAGTGATATTCGGTGTTTAGTTATTATGTTTTTTCTTTGCGAACTCCGTTGTCTCTGCGGTGAAAATATTGTTTCTGTCTGTGGTTAATAATTTATGATGCTGGAAAAGGGTGCGGTTTTTGCCGAGAAGTATGAAATTCTTGAGTGTCTTTCGTCAGGCACTCAGGCATCGGTTTATAAAGCAGTCCAAAAACCGTTAGACCGTCCGGTCATCTTAAAAATCTTGTTTCCGAGTTTAACGACGAATGCTGAGGTCGTATCCCGTTTTGAGCGCGAGGCGAAGTTATTAAGCAATCTGAAAGACGAAGGCGTGACCAAGGTATATGATTTTGGTAAACATAACAGCACTTATTTTTTTGTCTCAGAATATATCGAAGGACAGAGCGTTAAGGAATTACTTGAGCACAAGGGCAGATTATCGGCGCAGTTTGCTTCGTATATTGTTCTGGAAGTTGCGAAAATCTTGAGTCGCCTGCACCGGCAGGGAATTATTCACCGGGATTTGAAACCAGGAAATATTCTAATCAGCCCGGACGGCAAGGTCAAACTTACCGATTTTGGCTTGGCATTTTCTCAGGCAATGCCTTCAATTACAATTCAGGGCTCGATTTTGGGTACTCCAAGTTATATGCCGCCCGAGCAGATTTTAGGCAAGCCGGTTAATTTTCAGTCTGATATTTATTCTTTGGGTGTGGTATATTACGAGCTTCTAACCGGTATAAATCCGTTTTTGGGAGACAATTACTCGGCAATTATGCATAATGTGCTTAATTTAAAACCGATACCCACTTATAAAATTGACAAGCAACTCGAAAACACCAGAGATTTATGGCAGATGCTTGAGCCGATGATTGATAAATCGCCGTCCGCAAGATTTCAGGAGATTAACGAGGTGTGTGTTAAGTTGGATTTGTGGTTTAATAACCCGGACAATAAAAAATGGAAACTTGATACCAAGGACTGGCAATCTGGTGAAAACATATTGACTTCAGTTAACTTATCAAGACCCAAACCCAAGTTTAAAGGCATATTCTTGATACCACTTGCAGTTATCTTATTATTAATTGCTTGGCGGATAGGGGTAGGCATCAGACATATTTCAAAGCCAGGGGCTCGTTTCGATACGACTGAAAGTTATTCTATAATCAAGAACGACACTTTGATTTCGGTTTCACAAAAACCAGACCAAAATATTATTACGGGAAAAACAGAGTCAACCATTAATCGGGAAAAAGAGTTACCGAATATAAACAAGAATACGGGCGGTTTTTTACCCGATACGGGTTTTTCAAAGATTGGAAAACCGGGCTGGCTAAAAGTTGCAGCCACGCCCTGGGCAAAAATTTTTATTGACGGTAAAGAGGTTTTTACAACACCCAAAGATACAACTCTGGAATTGTTGTCCGGACAACATAATATTAAACTTATCAACCCCAATTTTCCGGTATTGGAATCAATCGTGACGATTGAGTCAAATAAGACTCTGCAGTTTAACATTGATTTAACTAAACAGGTGAGCTATTTACAGATTTCAGTTCAGCCCTGGGCGGATGTCTATATTGACAATATATTCAAGACGACAACGCCGATTTCGTCGCCCCTAATCTTGCCGAGCGGAATTCATAAAATCACATTGAAAAATCCTTATTTTCAGGTATATGAAGAGACTATTACATTTGAACCGAAACAGACCGTGGAAAGGAATATTACACTAAAATGATTCCAAGATTGAAAGATGCTAAGATACAAAGATTAAACTCCAATCTTGCAATCTGTAATTTTCGAATCTGTAATCCGTCAGAATGGCATAGTTATTGCTATAAATAATATTATGACGAGAAGAGAATTGTTGCTTTTTTCACTGTTCGGTTTACTTATAGCAATTAATCTAAGTTATGCCGGCTGGGAAATTAAGCGAGCGATGCGTTATCCGCGTTATGGCGCAATGGTTGCCACAGTCAATAACCGGATATATGTAATTGGCGGAATGACAAGTCATCCGGATACCGCGGTGCGCTGGAATGAAGAGTATAATCCGGCACTTGATACCTGGGTAACCAAAGCATCAATGCCAACACCCCGAGGAATGGGTGTTTGCGGTGTTGTAAATGGAAAAATCTATGTGATTGGCGGTGTGCGGGCAAATAATATACCAGTTGAATCAGTTGAGGTCTATGACCCGGTTTTAAATCAATGGTCAAGAAGAAAAAGACTGCCGACCCGACGCTACGAGTTTAACGGAGGTGTGATTGGCGATAATATTTATGTCGCCGGCGGATATTTTCCAAACCCGGGTTCGGGCTTTTACAGCGATACGGTAGAAGTGTATAATGCAGCACGCGACAGCTGGTTTGTCCGCAGTTCGATGAATGTGCCAAGAGTTGAGTTCGGCGCAACGGTATGCAATAATCGGTTATACGCAATCGGCGGGTATTATTTCAATTATCAAAATGCGAATGAAGAGTACGACCCATTAGGTGATACCTGGCAGACCAAAAGACCGATTCCTTTGGTTCGCAGCGGTCTTGCTTGTGCCGCGATTGGCAACAGAATTTATACAATCGGCGGGCAGAGATTTCAACCCAGGGCAGTTTATGCTCAGGTCGAACGATACAATGTTCTGACCGACAGCTGGGCAATCGTGGAGTCATTGAATGTTGCGCGGGTGTATGCGGGTGCGGTAAACTTTAATGAAAATATCTATGTGGTCGGCGGTTTAACCCGAAACGGCTCGATTACAACATCGCTGGAAAAATATACACACCTTTCTGGTATTGAGGAGCCAATTGTAAATATCAAATTGCAAATTGGAAATTATCAGGTTTATCCCAATCCGTTTAACTCACAAACCGCTATCTGCTTTTCGCTCTCCGCTCAAACCAAAGTATCACTTGAAATTTATAATTTAACTGGGAGATTGGTCAAAACTTTTAATGCGGTGAACGGTCAGCGGTCAGCGGTCAGCGAGTTTGTCTGGAACGGCACCGACAATCTTTCTCGTCGAACTCCAGCCGGGGTTTATTTTGCGCAGATTACCGATGATATTAATAAAACAACTCCATTAATTAAAATTGTCAAGTTGAAATAAGTTGAAAGTAATCGTCTTTCTGATAATATTGTTATCTTTGACAGCCGTATATTTAGATGCGGGTGAGATTGACATTGCAACTGCAAGGATTGATTCGCTGTATTATCAAGGACAATATCAGAATGTTATCGAGCAGATTGATAAGGTTTTTGAGACGGCTAAAAACCTACCGGATTCTATTTTGACGCACCTTTATACTTATCAGGCATTTTCGTATGTGGCGCTTGATAAAAAAGAGCCGGCGCTTAATGCCTTTCGTTATTTATTGATACTCAATCCTAAAACAGAGTTAGACCCGCGATTTGTTTCACCTAAAATAATCGAGATTTTCGAGGAAAGTAAAAGAATCAAAGGCGATTCAATACGGTTAATGCCAGCACCGTTTATTCCGGTTGATAAAACCGTATTACTCAGAAAGCGCGTGTTGCATTCTTTATTGTATCCGGGAATAGGACAGATTACTAATGCCTCAAAAACCAAAGGGTACATTTTACTGGGGATAGAAACCATTTCGCTGGTCGGGCTCGTTTCATCGCATTTTCTGGTGAATTCTAGCCACAAGAAATATTTAGATGCGCACGAGCAGAGCGAGATTGATGCACAATACAAGAATTATTCAATGTGGTATAAAATCCGTACCGGTTTTATTATATCAAGTGCGGGCATCTGGGGATTTAATCTGCTGGATGCGGTCTTTGCTAGATAATTTTTATCTATTTTAACCACTAAAAATTTTCACCATAGAGACACAGAATAAATTTTTATAAAGAGACCAGGAAACCAAGAATTTTTTCTCCGATATTCCTGGATTCCTTATTTTTTTCTCTGCGAACTCCGCGTGCTCTGCGGTAAACCCATTAAAGCATTAGTGCAAATCATTGCACATTTGCTCTAATTATTGCCCATTTTGCTGAAATTTCACAGTCTATATTATAGGTTTAAATAAGTAATAAAATAGACCAAAAAGAAACAGAGTTTATTGTTTGATGTGTTAGTGCGGGACATTTCAAAGCGTGGCACGATAATTGCTGTATAATAGGGCATGAACACAAAACAAAGAAATCTTACCGCCGAAACAAGTAAGGGCAATAAATTTAGACCACAGACGACCAATACCCGAGCCGTCTCGTTTCGGTCCTTTGCGCCTTTGGTTTTAGGCGGTAATTATTTGTTAAACAAAAATCTAAACGGAGGTGTTCAGTGAAACAACTATACATTATTTTATTAACAATCGCTCTGGCAACCTCAATTTTTGCACAGAGCAATACAGCCGGTTCAATAACTGGCATCGTAACCGATTCGGTAACCGGTCTTCCAATCTTTCATGCTAATGTCGTTGCAATGCGTCATAATGGTCCGGGCATGGCAGCACATGCATTAACTGATTCTTTTGGTGTTTACACAATCGTCAATTTACCGGCCGGAAATTATTCAGTAAAAGCATCAGCTCAAGGATATCGTTATCAGATGTATCCGACGCCGGTTGCGGTCACTGCTGGGCAGACAACGGTTGATATTAATTTTGCCTTAGCACCAATTGCGACGCCACCGCCACCCGGGACAGGTTCGATTTCCGGTGTTATAACTGATTCGTTAACCGGCGAACCAATTTTTAATGCAATGGTCACTGCCTGCCGAACCAATGCTTGCGGCAGCCGTGCCTTTACTGATTCTAATGGTTATTATATTGTTCAGAATCTAACCGAAGGTGATTATCAGGTCATTGCCAATGCACGCAATTATCGAACCAAGCGTTATCCGACCAATGTTGCCGTAGTAAGCGGACAGACGACAGCGGAAATTAATTTTGCGTTAGCCGCAGCCAATACTCCGCCCCCGCCGGCAAATCCTGGTACGATTTCGGGTGTTGTGACTGATTCTGTAACCAATTTACCGATTGCCGGCGCAATCGTCGTCGCCCATAATCGTCGTTTTACAAAACGGGCAATCACCGGCGCAGACGGTTCATATACAATTACCAATCTTCGAGCCGGAAGTTATCGGGTGTCAGCACGTGCAGATGATTATCTGTGCAAGATGTATCTTGACCCGGTAATTGTGATCGGCGGCGCCAATACACCAGACATTAATTTTGCATTAGTACTCATACAACCCTAATACCACACCATATAGCAAAACCGACAAAAGCCCGGTACTTCCCCCAGTACCGGGCTTCGGTTTTTTATACAAGATTTCTCAATCGTCCTGCTTGGCTTGGCAGATGACCAAACTGGTTATTTCATCGGTTGCCTTGTTTGTCACCCACTAGACAAAACTGTCCAAAATCGACCGGGAAGCCAATAAAATCAGACCCGGGGGTATACCCCGAGGTATCCGGCGGGGAGTCCACGAGCTTACCTACGGGCTTGTTTTGTAGAGAACAATCCGATTAAGCTATTGGATAATCCAGTTGGTGAAACTCTCCGATAGAACAGAAAACTAAACGCTTTTTTGT
>CAZXRM010000005.1:14835-19609 GCA_964642595.1 uncultured bacterium | reverse complement strand
ATCGCTAAAGTTTCGCGTCTTAATGCCGGTACTTCCATCGGAATCTGATAAGTTGCACCGCCAACTCGACGCGGTCTAACTTCCAGCACTGGTTTGATATTATTGAGCGCTCGCTGAAACAAAGCAAATCCGTCTTCTTTTGTTTTCTTTTCAACCATTGACATTGTATCGTAGAAAAGTTTCTGACCGACGGTTCGCTTGCCGTCCCAGAACAAATTATTGATAAACCGGCTGACAACTACTGATTTGTATTTCGGGTCGGGTTGCAAGCCCCTTGATATTGCTTTAAGTTTTCGTGACATAATTATGCTCCACTTCCAGCCGCGGCTTTAGGTCTTTTCGCACCGTACAACGAACGACCTTGCCTTCGGTTTTCTACGCCCGATGTATCGAGCACGCCGCGGATGACATGATACCGGACACCTGGTAAATCTTTGACACGACCGCCGCGCACTAAAATAATCGAGTGCTCCTGAAGATTGTGCCCTTCACCTGGAATGTAAACCGTCACTTCGTATTTGGATGATAATCTTGCTTTGCAAACTTTGCGCAAAGCCGAGTTCGGTTTTTTCGGGGTTACGGTATAGACCCGCGTGCAGACACCACGTTTTTGCGGATTACTATCCAGCGCTGGCGCTTTTGACTTGGTCGAGACCAGCTGCCGTCGTCTGCGTACTAATTGATTAATTGTTGGCATTAAATTCCCTCCATATTAACAGTAAACAGTACACAGTAGACAGGCAATAGGTTTTTCCCTGTATTCTGCATTCTGTGTTCTGTGTTCTTATCATCAAATTGCTTCCTGTTTTTTCTCTTTTTCTAAAACCGGTTCGGTCTTGTAGATGAATTCTCTGAAACCAGTTCCGACCGGAACCAATCTTCCGACAATCACATTTTCTTTAAGACCGATTAATTTATCTCTTTTACCCTGAATTGATGCTTCGGAAAGAATCCGGGTTGTCTCCTGGAATGATGCAGCGGATAAGAAACTTTCGGTTAAAAGTGATGCGCGGGTAATGCCCAAAAGAATCGGATGATAATTTGCCGGCTTTAGGTTTTCCTGAGTCAGATGCAGATTTTCTTCATACACTTTTTGCCGCTCGACGATTTCGCCTTCGATAAATGATGATTCGCCCGGGTCTTCGATTTTAACTTTACGCAGCATCTGCCGGACAATCACCGAAATATGCTTGTCGTTAATTTTCACTTTCTGCAGACGGTACACGGATTGAATCTGGTTAGTCAAAAACTCCTGTGCCGCAAGCCAGCCCTTGACCCGTAAAATATCGTGCGGGTCAACCGAACCTTCGCTCAGTTTATCACCTGCGCGGATTTCCTGACCACTTACGACCAGCAAATATTTTCCGTAAGGAATATCGTATTCCTTAAAACTGCCTCCGTCGGATACGACTTTGACTTTACGAATACCTTTTTCCGGTTCGCCGATTTCGACCGTGCCATCAATATCGGATATTACTGCTGCGTCTTTGACGATTTTCGCTTCGAACAAATCCGCGACTTTCGGCAGACCGCCAGTAATATCTTTGGTCTTACCGAATTCTTGAAGCATTTTGGCTAAATTATCGCCGGGTAGAACTGAAGCATTATCATCAACAATCAGATAGGCATTTGCCGGTAGAGCGTGTTTTTCAATAACCTTGCCCGAATCGTCAACAATTGTAATCTGCGGGTGCAGTTTTTTATCGCGGTCTTCGATGATGATTCTTTCCATCCGCTCTGACCGCTCGTCAATATCTTCAGACAGTGTCTTGCCTTTGATAATATCGTAATATTTAATTTTGCCTTTTTTACTGGTAGTAATATAGATTGACAGCGGGTCCCACTCAAAAAGTGTTGCACCACTAGTCACATTCATTCCGGCTTCGACTCTTAAAATTGCGCTCTTGGGAATGCTGAACGGCAATGCCCGTCCGTCACCGATTAAAAGCATTTTGCCATTAGTCAGGGCGACCGTCTCGCCGTCACTGCGTTTGGATAATTTTGTTTCTTCCAGTTTTATCTTGCCGTCGAATTTTGCAGTCGCCTTTGTCTGCTCACCGATACGGGTTGCAATACCACCAATATGGAATGTTTTTAGTGTCAGCTGAGTTCCAGGTTCACCAATTGATTGTGCTGCGACCACACCGACCGCCTCGCCCAAATCAACCAGTTTACCAATTGCAAGATTTCTTCCGTAACATTTCATACATAGCCCCTCTGGTGCCTCGCAGGTTAAAACCGACCGCACCCGGACTGTTTCAATACCCGAGTTTTCGATTTCATCTGCTAATTCATCTGTAATTTCATCGCCAGATTTAACAATAACTTCGTCGGTCAGCGGATTTCGGATATCGTCAAGGGCGATTCTGCCGGCAATTCTTTCTGACAGCGGCTCGATAACTTCACCACCTTCACGCAATGCCGAAACTTCCTGTCCCAAAATCGTACCGCAGTCTTCCATCGTGATTATAACACTCTGGGCAACATCAACCAATCTTCGGGTTAGATAACCTGCTTCCGCAGTTTTCAATGCAGTGTCCGTCAGTCCCTTTCTTGCCCCGTGAGTCGAGATAAAATATTCCCAGACCGACACGCCTTCCCTAAATGAACTCTTGATTGGCGTTTCGATGACTTCCTCTTTGACCGTTCCTCTTTGCGGCTTCGCCATCAAACCACGCATACCACCAATTTGCGATGCCTGGGTTCTGGAACCGCGCGCGCCAGAATCAATCAGAATAAATATCGGATTAAACCCGTCTTGGTCTTTGGATAAACGTAACATCAGCGCATCTTCGACTTCGGCGGTTGCCAGAGTCCAGATATTGACCGCCAGATTATACTTTTCACTTTCCGTAATCAATCCACGATTATAATTCGCGTAAACCTTTTTTATTTCGTTATCACTTTTCTTGAGAATCTGCGGTTTTTCCGAAGGAGTAACGACATCGTCAATGCCGATTGAAAGTCCGGATATAGTTGACGAGATAAAACCCAAATCCTTGATTTTATCAAGCAATTCAGTCATCTTGTCCGAGCCGTAAGTCCGGTAGCATAAATCAACAATCGAAATAATTTTCTCTTTATTTAAAGTTTCATTAACAAATCTTAACTTGTCTGGCAGAATTTCATTAAACAGAACCCGACCAACAGTCGTGTCATATTTTTCTTTTTTCCATCTGAATTCGATTTGTGAATGAGTATCAATGACACCCATATCCCAGCAGGAGTGAACTTCCATAAAATCATTAAAACATTTCTTGTGCTCTTCTGTTCTTGTGCCCTTCTGCTCTTGCGTTTTGCTTCTTGCTTCTGTTTTTGTACTTTTGGTCAGGTAATATATGCCGGCAACAATATCCTGAGATGGGGCAATCAAAGGATGTCCGTGCGCTGGTGAAAGAACATTGTTTGTTGAGAGCATCAGTATCGCTGATTCAAGAATTGCCTCGGGTGTCAAAGGTACGTGTACTGACATTGTGTCACCGTCAAAATCTGCATTAAACGGTGGACACACCATCGGATGAATTCCAATTGCACGATATTCGGACAAGGTCGGGAAAAATGACTGGACTGAAACGCGGTGCAGGGTCGGTGCACGGTTTAACATCACTGGATGTTCTTTGGTCACTTCTTCCAAGACTTCCCAAACTTCGGGTGTCTCTTTTTTATAAAGAAGTTTTGCGCTCTTTTCGCCTTCTGCGATATTTTTCTCTTCCAGTTTGCGGATAATTATCGGCTTGAATAATTCCAGCGCCATTTCTTTGGGTAAAGAGCACTGCGATAATTTAAGATTGGGATTGACCACAATCACAGACCGTCCTGAATAATCAACCCGTTTACCTAACAAATTATGACGGAAGCGTCCCTGTTTTCCGCGCAGAATTTCGCATAATGATTTTAATGGACGATTACCTTTACCACGGATTGGTCTGGTTCGTTTTTCATTATTGAACAGAGCATCAACCGCATCCTGCAGCATCCGCTTCTCATTTTTCAAGATAATTTCCGGTGTTTTAATGCTCAGCAGGTGTTTCAAACGGTTATTACGGACAATCACTCTTTTATACAAATCATTCAAATCCGATGTCACATAACGACCACCATCTAAAGGCACTAAAGGTCTTAAATCCGGCGGGATAACCGGCAAAACATCCAAGACCATCCATTCTGGTTTTGCTCCAGAATTCCTGAATGCCTCAACTACCCTTAACCGTCTGAGTAATGCGAATCGCCTTGACGCTTCGAGTTTGATTTTAGCACGCAGTTCTGCTGCCATATCATCCAAATCAATGCGATTCAAAATATATTTCAATGCTGCAGCACCAGTATTGGCAACAAATCCGTTATACTTATTTTTCGCTTCCAGGTAATCCTCATCTGAAATCAAATCCATATTCTTAAAATTCGAATCGCCTTTTTCCAGGACAATATACACTTCGTAATTGACAATACTTTCCACTTCGTTTGATGACATTCCAAGAATCAAAGCGATTTTCGAAGGCGGAACCTGATAAAAGATGGTATGGGCAACCGGAATTACCAAATCAATATGACCCATCCGCTCGCGTCGCACTGATGCTGAAGTAACTTCAACACCGCACCGGTCGCAGACAATTCCTTTATAGCGGATTTTCTTATACTTGCCGCAGTTACATTCAAAATCATTAACTGGCCCGAAAATCCGTTCGCAGAAAAGACCATCCCGTTCCGGTTTCTGAGTGCGGTAATTAATTGTTTCGGCTTTGACTACTTCACCAGACGACCATCCGCGGATTGC
>CAZXRM010000005.1:13380-14735 GCA_964642595.1 uncultured bacterium | reverse complement strand
GATTTAATTGTCAGCATCTCCTGTAGAGAATTAGCCGCACCGTATGCTTCCAGGGCCCAGACTTCCATTTCACCAAACCGCTGACCGCCAAATTGTGCTTTCCCACCTAATGGCTGTTGAGTAATCAGAGAATAATGACCGGTCGAACGGGCGTGGATTTTATCGTCAACCATATGTATCAATTTCATCATATACATATAACCGACTACGACCTTTTTCTCGAAAGGCAAACCAGTTCGACCATCATACATCATAACTTTGCCTTCTTCCGGCAGACCGGCTTTTTTAAGTTCCGCTTTAATCTCTTCGACACTCGCACCTTCAAAAACCGGACAGACCGCCTGATAACCAAGATGTTTGGCAGCCCAGCCAAGATGTGTTTCAAGAATCTGACCGATATTCATACGCGACGGAACTCCCAAAGGATTAAGAATAATATCAACCGGTGTGCCATCTTCCATATACGGCATTTCTTCGACCGGTAGAATCTTACTCACAACGCCTTTATTACCGTGTCGCCCTGCCATTTTATCGCCTACTGCTAATCGTCGTTTTTGAGCAATAAAAATTGTAACTGATTTTAAAACTCCATGGGGCAATTCGTCACCACGGGTTAACCTTTCAATTTCCTCTTTTAATTCCTTATCCAACTTCTTGATTTTCTTATTATTTTCTTCAATCGCTTTAACAATCGAATCCGTAATCTTTTCATCCTTAACGATTTTGTTAAGATGCCTGATTTTAGATGCACGGACTTGTTCAAACAAATCTTTGGTTATAATCTCACCGGTTCTTAAAAGCAGTTTATTCTTATTATCCCGGATATTAATTTGCGTTTTTTCATTGGTCAATAAAGAAATAACCTTTTTATCTAACGCTTCATTGATTATTTTTTTCTGCTGGTCAAAAGATTTTTTAGCTTCTTCGATTTTATCATTTTCCATTCGCCGCGTCAGATTATCCGATGAATGACGGGTTAAAATTCTGCAGTCAATAACAACACCGAAAACACCCGGTTCGACTCGCAACGAGGTATCGCGGACATTGGCTGCTTTTTCACCAAATATTGCCCGCAATAACCGCTCTTCAGGCGTGAATTCAGTTTCTCCTTTTGGTGTAATGCGTCCGACTAAAATATCACCTGGTCCGACTTTTGCGCCGACCCGGATCATGCCAAACTCATCAAGATTAGCGAGTTCATCTTCACTGACCCCCGGAATATCTCTTGTTATCTCTTCTGGACCAAGTTTCGTATCACGCGCCTGAACTTCAAAATCAAGTAGTTGAACCGATGTAAAATCATCGCCTTTTATTAATCTTTCGGATACGATGATAGCATCTTCGTAGTTATATCC
>CAZXRM010000005.1:6401-13280 GCA_964642595.1 uncultured bacterium | reverse complement strand
TGCTCAAGGAACGGAATCATAATCGTAGTCGGTGCAAATAACTGTTTTGCAGTAATATCCATATAATCAACTTTATCTGGTGTAACTGTAATCACATCGCCTTTTTTGCGGCAGACAATATCCCGGCTTAAAAATTTCCGGTCGTCATCTAATTGCGTATTTGCCTGGGCAATTGTAAATTCTTCTTCTTCTTCCGGATTGAGATACATTATCTTCTTAGTCACAACGCCATCCACGACTTTCCAGTAAGGCGTTGCGATAAATCCATACTGGTCAATATTAGCATAAGTTGCGACGGTCGCTATAAGTCCGATGTTCGGACCTTCGGGTGTTTCAATCGGACAGAGCCGTCCGTAATGAGAATAATGGACATCACGCACTTCAAATCCGGCTGTATCTTTGGTTAAACCACCCGGACCCAATGCGGAAATTCTTCGCTTGTGGGTAAGTTCAGTTAGCGGATTGGTTTGCTCCATAAACTGTGATAATTGGTTTTGGGTAAAAAACTTGATAACTGCATTAGCAACAATCCGGCTGTTGATTAAATCATTAGGGGTTGCTTTACTCAAATCAATATAAGTAACCCGCTCGCGGATGTTCTGAACCAACTGCATAATCGCATTACGGAACTGATTTACTAATAATTCACCGACTCTTCTGACCCGGCGATTTGCCAAATGGTCAATATCATCAGGTGCGATACGGTTTTCTTTATGCTCTAATAAATTCTTGATAACCAAAAAGAAATCTTCTCGTTCCAAACCCGTACTATTTAAACTGACATTACGACCGATTCGCCGGTTAAGTTTGTATCGGCCTACTTTACCTAAATCAAATCTTCGGCTATCAAATAGCATCCCGAGAATAATTGTCTTAGCAATTTCTATTGAATGGGGAACAATGTTTCGCAGCCGGACATAGATTTTCTTGATTGCCTCTTCTAACGGCATCCGCTTATCGGATTGAAAAGTTTTAGTGATTATCGAAACACCCGGCACTTCGCTGTCAATTGTATGCGCCTTGGTAATATTCTTGCTCTTAAGAAAATCAATCAAATCTTCACTGACCGTTTCGCCGGTTTCTGCATATACAACCTGATTTTCTCCATAGATTGTTTTGGCGATAATCTGACCCGCAACGAGCGGTCTTTCCGAGACCGGGAACAGCGATTTGTAGATTTGTTCAAAGGAAAAACCCATTGCCTGAAAAAATGTTGCGGCATTAATCCGCCGGCGCCGGTCTAAAATCACGGATAAGATATTATGGCGGTCTATCACAAATTCTGCCCAGGCGCCGCGGTAAGGAATAAGTAATGCCGAATATTCTTCGTCTTCCCGCGCAAAGTATAATCCCGGCGAGCGGTGTAACTGACTGATAACAACCCGTTCAATACCGTTAATAATAAATGTACCGCTCTCGGTCATCAGCGGCAGGTCGCATAAAAACACTTTATCTTCGACAATATCCTTGATTGTTTCTTTATCCGATTCTTTTTTAATGAGTTTCAGTGTAATTGATAACGGAATCGTGAAAGAGACCATTTTTTCGATTGATTCCTGAGCCGAATATTTGGGCTCACCCATTTCGTATTGGACAAACTGGAGCTGGAAGTTCTTCCGCACATCCGAGATATTTAAACTTTCTCTGAACAGCGCTTCCAGACCTTCGTTTTTGCGTTGCTCGACCGGAACATCGCTCTGTAAAAAATCTTTAAACGATTCCAGTTGAATAGAAAGCAAATCTGGAATTTCTAAGGAAGATTTTGTTTTAGAAAAATCTTTGACTTCCATTTTTCCTCGTATTTACCTTGAAGGCACGAATGAAAATAGTAGCGAGTAAATAGTAGCGAGAATATAGGAAAAATCCCACACTACTCGCTGCTCGCTCGCCTCTCGCCTCGCTGAGTCGAAGCGGGCTGCTCGTTACTGTCTGTGTCTTCGTGGTAATTTTATTAAATAAATTTTTTATTTAACTTCGACTTTTGCGCCGACTTCTTCTAATTTCGCTTTAATTTTGTCTGCCTCTTCTTTGGTTGCACCCTCTTTGATTGTTGACGGGGTTTTGTCAATAACATCTTTGGCTTCTTTTAAGCCTAGATTGGTTAATGCCCTAAGTTCTTTGAGAACCTGGATTTTCTTGTCGCCGACTGAAATTAAAGTAACGAGAAAATCGCTTTTTGCTTCTTCGGCTGGCACGGCGCTTGCCGCAGCACCGCCAGATGCGGCAACTGCGGCTGGTGCAAATGCGGCACCGGTAATCCCGAATTTATCTTTAAGTGCCGAAACCAGCTCCGAGAGTTCGGTCACAGTTAACGCTTCAATCGAACTAATGATTGTTGCGATTGATTCTTTATTTG
This sequence comes from uncultured bacterium, assembly GCA_964642595.1. Classification (GTDB taxonomy): domain Bacteria; phylum Hydrothermota; class Tepidihabitantia; order Tepidihabitantales; family CAIPLT01; genus CAIPLT01. The sequence continues at coordinate 10,924 of CAZXRM010000005.1, read as the reverse complement.
CTGTCATTGTTCCTCCATATTTTTATATAAATCTTTTAACCACGAAAGCACGAAAGAAAACAGGTAATTTAACACTGAAACCACTGAATACACTGATAAAATTTCGGTGTTTTTCGGTGATATTCAGTGTTTGATTATTTCGTGACTTCATTGCTTTTTGCTTTAATATCTTTTAATTCTTCTAATCCGCCAACCAGTTGTCGGATTAAACCTTCTAGAGTGAAAACCAATCCGGATATCGGTGACTCAAGACAACCGACCAATTCACTTAACAATTCTGGTTTGGACGGCATGCTTGCCAGATAATCAAACTGATTTGCCTGATATACTAAACTGTCAAGATAGGCGCCCTTGATTTTTAGATTGGTATTTTTTCTGCCAAAATCTTTGAGCATTTTTGCCGGAACCAGCGGGTCATCGTAAGAGAGAATCAATGCGGTCGGTCCGGTTAAAAATGTCTCGACTCCGGATATGCCGGATTCGTTCATTGCCTTTTTGGTAATACGGTTTTTGACGACTTTGACCTTCACATTTGCACCGTATAGTTTATGGCGAAGTCCGGTTATTTCGGTTGCTTTAATCCGGCTGCAGTCGGTAAAGTAAATCGCTTTGGCGTCTGATACCATTTTCTTGATTGAATCGTATTTTAAAACTTTTTCATTTGCGACCATAATTAAATTTCCTTCCGTGCCATTTCGGTGATTTCTTTTACATCTAACCGGAAACCGATTCCCATTGTTGACGAAAGTGTAATCGTGCGGAAAAACTGCCCTTTGACCGTTGCTGGTTTGATTTTCTGGATTTCCGAGATAACCGCCAGAATATTTTTTTCCAGTTTTTCGTTTTCGAACGACGCCTTGCCGACAATCGCATGCACATTGCCGGTTTTATCGGTTTTGAATTGAATCCGTCCGGCTTTTAGACTCTTAACTGTCGGCGCAATGTCGAATGTTACCGTACCTGATTTTGGCGACGGCATCAATCCTTTGGTGCCGAGAATTTTACCGAGTTTACCAACTTCCGACATAACATCCGGTGTTGCAACAACAATATCAAAATCAAGCCATCCCTCTTTAATTTTAGTGATATATTCTTCAAACCCGACATTGTCTGCACCCGCATCTTTTGCTTCTTTTTCTTTTTCACCGCGGGTCAGAACTAAAATCCGCACCTTTTTGCCCGAACCGAATGGCAATGAAACACTACCGCGGACCGTCTGGTCTTGTTTTTTTGGGTCAATTCCAAGATTGATTGCCATATCAACCGTTTCGTCAAATTTGGTATTGGTAGATGCTTTGATTTGCTGCACTGCTTCGGCAATCGTGTAAGCCGGTTTCTTTTCCAGTTTTGATTCAATATTCTTATAGCGTTTGCTTCGTTTGGTCATTATTCCTCCACGGTTAATCCCATCGCATTTGCGGTTCCACCGATAATTTTCATCGCTGCTTCAATATCATTCGCATTCAAATCTGCCATCTTCTTTTGAGCGATTTCTCTTAATGCCGATTTCGATATCTTCCCGACTTTATTGCGATTCGGTTCACCCGAACCCTTTGCCAAACCGGCGGCTTGTTTAACAAGCACTGATGCCGGTGGGCTTTTTGTGATAAATGTAAAACTGCGGTCCTGATAAACGGTCAATACCGCGGGAATAATAATCCCTGGCGGTTGATTCTTGGTCTGGGCATTAAACTGCTTACAAAAATCCATAATATTAACGCCGTGCTGTCCTAAAGCCGGTCCAACCGGTGGCGCCGGTGTTGCTTGCCCTGCCGGTACCTGAAGCCGGACAACTGCGGTTATCTTTTTTGCCATAATTATCTCCTAAACAGTAAAACAGTATGCAGTAGACAGGTAACAGGTTTTTCCCTGTATTCTGTATTCTATATGCTGTTTACTTTTCATTAAATTGCCTGTACTTCAAAAAAATCTAAATCAATCGGCGTCGGACGGCCAAAGATTGTCACGATAACGCGGATTCTCCGCCGGTCCGGATAAATTTCATCCACGGTCCCGGAAAATCCCATAAATGGTCCGTTCGTTACTTTCACCGGGTCGCCTTGGTTAAACGGCACTTCGGGTCTTGATTTGTCACTGCCCGATTCAATCTGCTCCATTATTGATGCGACTTCCTTTTCATCGAGCGGGGTCGGTCGTTTTTTCGTTCCCAGAAGATGCGTCACACCCGGTATCGAATTTACGAGTTCCATACTCAACTCGGTCGGCTCCATTTCAACGATGATATAACCCGGATACATTCTCCGTTCTTCCTGGTTTGGCGACGATTTGCCTTTCTTGAACTTGGTTATATGCTCGGTCGGCACGATAATATTATACTCTTCCTTTTCGTCTACCTTGATTTTACCGAACAAGTGACCAAGATTTTCTTTATCAATCGTCTTAATCAGAATATCTTTCACTTTCTTTTCCTGTTTCGTATAAGTATGCACGACGTAATAATTCATTTTTTAGAAACCTTTATTGTCATTGTATAATCTCAACCGGTTATCGTAAAACCAGATGCAGCAGTCGCGAGAAAATCAAATCACATAACAAAATAAAAATCGCCACGATAACCGATAATACAATCACAACCACGGTCGTCTGAAACAAATCACGCGGTTTTGACCAGCTGACTTTTTTCAGCTCACTGATTACATTTTTAATGTATTCTTTAATTCTTTTAAATATATTCACAATAATTAATAATAATTACAGGCGTGGAGGGATTTGAACCCCCAACCCCCTGATTTGGAGTCAGGTGCTCTAGCCGTTAGAGCTACACGCCTACTTTACTTCCCGATGCACGGTATGTTTCCGGCAAAAGGGACAATATTTGCTGATTTCGAATCGCTCTTGTTTCTTTTTATTCTTCGTAGTCGTATAATTACGGTTCTTGCACTCTTTACAAGAAAGCGTTATCTGATTGCGCATTATTCGATGACTTTTGTTGCAACGCCAGCACCGACCGTTCGACCGCCTTCACGAATTGCGAATCGGGAACCGACTTCCAATGCGACGGTTGTGATGAGTTCGACTTCGAGATTGGCATTGTCACCGGGCATAATCATTTCAATGCCCTCTTGTAATTTGACCGAGCCGGTCACGTCTGTAGTTCGAATATAGAACTGCGGACGATAACCCTGGAAGAACGGTGAATGTCTGCCGCCTTCTTCTTTGGTCAGCACGTAAACTTCCGCCATAAACTTTTTATGCGGATGAATTGTACCAGGTGTCGCAACGACCATACCTCTCATCACATCGTCTTTTTCCACGCCTCTTAACAAGATACCGACATTATCACCAGCCAGAGCTTCATCCAGAGTCTTTCTGAACATTTCGAGACTGGTTGCAATTGTTTTCCACTGCTTGCCAAATCCGATAATTTCAACTTCTTTACCGGGTAATATTTTACCTCTTTCAACACGACCGGTCACGACTGTACCACGACCGGTGATTGAAAAGATATCTTCAATCGGCATCAAGAATGGTTTGTTAGTTTCTCGAACCGGCTCAGGAATAAAATCATCTAATGCTTTGACCAAATCCATAATTGACTGCACATCCGGTCCTGTATTATCCGTGGACTGAAGTGCTTTAAGTGCACTGCCGCGAATAATCGGTGTTTTGTCGCCCGGGAATTCGTATTTATTGAGAATATCACGAACTTCCATCTCGACTAAATCAACCAGGTCTTTATCTTCAACCAGGTCAATTTTATTGATATAGACGACGATTGCCGGAACATTTACCTGACGGGCTAACAAGACGTGTTCTTTAGTCTGGGGCATCGGACCATCAACTGCGGAAACGACCAGAATTGCGCCATCCATTTGTGCCGCGCCGGTAATCATATTTTTAATATAGTCGGCGTGACCCGGACAATCAATATGCGCATAATGTCTTTTTTCACTCTCATACTCAACGTGCGATACGGCAATTGTTAGAATTTTAGTTTCGTCTCTTCGTCCTTGTGAAATACTTGCTTTCGCAACTTCATCATAACTTTTATATTGTGCTAATCCTTTTTCTGAAAGAACTTTCGTTAATGCAGAAGTTAGCACAGTTTTGCCATGGTCAACGTGTCCAATTGTACCAACATTGACATGGGGTTTTGTTCGTGAAAATTTAGCTTTCGCCATTATCTCCTCCCAATAAAATATTTTTTATTTTCATAATTATTTTTTTCTTTTTTCATTATATGCTCAACTTTTACAGCCCACGGTCGGAGTCGAACCGACGGCCTCTTCCTTACCAAGGAAGTGCTCTGCCGACTGAGCTACATGGGCAAATTTTTAATAATCAATTATTATACAGGTTATTGTCAATTTGTCAATACTTATTTTTAATTTATGCTCAGTTTATAAAATGCCCAAAAAGAGACGGTTTTCACCCATCTCGTATAATTAAAATAGCTAAAAAGAAATCATCTTTTAATAGATGATTTACAAGCGGAGAACGGGACTCGAACCCGCAACCTTCTGCTTGGAAGGCAGAAGCTCTACCATTGAGCTATCTCCGCG
>CAZXRM010000005.1:0-6301 GCA_964642595.1 uncultured bacterium | reverse complement strand
AACCCGCAACCTTCTGCTTGGAAGGCAGAAGCTCTACCATTGAGCTATCTCCGCGCGCTTCGCTTTCGCGAATTTCTCGAATGACAGCGAATAAAACGAATATTCGAAATCTTCGCTATCATTCGTCTTATTCGAGAAGGTATGGACAGGGAAGGATTCGAACCTCCGAAGTCAATTGACAGCAGATTTACAGTCTGCCCCCGTTGGCCACTTGGGTACCTGTCCTTTTCAGTTTTTAGTTATTGGATGTTCGTTGTTAGACTAAAAACCAACAACCAAAAACTAACAACTATTAAACCAGCCGACAGAGGGATTCGAACCCCCGACCTGAGGTTTACAAAACCACTGCTCTTCCGACTGAGCTATGTCGGCATAAAGATTAATATAATAAAAAATAATTATTAAGTCAATAGGATAAATACTAACCCTAAACTATATTATTTGATAGTTAATCCGATTTTTCTTGCATAATCCACAACTTCTTGATATTCTTTTTCTGTTATTCGTCTTGATAATTCTTTAAATTCGTTTGCACGATAGCACGGGTGATACTGGTCCATGATATTTATATATGTATTCTTAGAAATTTCTTCAGCAATGAATTTCAGAACATCGAATGATCCAGCGATTTGATTGGGCAGAACTAAATACCTGATTAATAAACCTCGCTCTGCAATACCATCTCTATTTGTTCTCAAATCACCAACCTGACGATGCATTTCTTTTAACGCTATTATATTGATTGTCCAGTAATCTTTTATTCCTGAATACTTCTCCCCTTTTTCATCGCTTCCATATTTTGCATCCGGCATATAAATATCAATCACGCCATCAAGTAATTTTAATGTCTCGACTGAATCATATCCACCGCTGTTGTAAACTATTGGAATATTTAACCCTTTATCTTTTGCAATATTTAATGCTTGCAGAAATTGCGGAACAATATGTGTTGGACTGACCAGATTAATATTATGGCAACCCATTTCCTGTAATTTTAACATAATATCAACAAGTTCTTTAACATCTGCGATACTTCCCTGACCATATTGACTTATCTCATAATTCTGGCAGAACACACAATTAAGATTGCAGTAACTGAAAAAGATTGTACCTGAGCCATTGGTACCGACTAATTCTTTCTCTTCGCCAAAATGCGCGCCATAAGATGAAACAATTGCATCTTTACCAGTTTTACAATGACCCAATTCACCCTTTAACCGATTTACCCCGCACTTTCGAGGACAAATTGTACAATTCTTAAGTAGTTGAATTGTCTTTTTACATAGAGTCTTTAGGTCGATTCTTTGATAAGCATATAACATTATTAATTATAAACCAAAAATCAAAAACTAAAAATGAAAAACACAAACAAAAAATGTAAATATTTTTGCATATTTAATATGTGTTTTTGGTTTTTAATATTTAATCTTTAATTTTTATACGGTCTATTCGCTTTCATTCGTCTCATTCGTGTTGAAAGAAATCTCTTATCGCCTCAATCGTAAATGTCATCGGCAGGTTTTTCGGTAAAGAATAAATAAATGATTTGCCATAATCTCTTAATACAATTCTTTTATCGAGCACGCAGACAACTCCCCGGTCTTGTTTATTACGAATCAGTCGCCCGAATCCCTGTCTGAATCTTAAGACCGCATTGGGCAGTTGATAAGTTGAAAATGGCTCTTGTTGATTTTTTCTTAATTGCTCGCAAATTCCTTCCAATCTTGGGTCATCTGGCACATCAAACGGCAGTCTTACAATTATAAGACAACTTAGCGCTTCACCCGGCACATCAACACCCTGCCAAAAAGACTGCGTGGCAAAAAGCACGGATGAAATATCTTTTTTAAATCTCTCGAGCAACTCGAAAACCGATTCCTGTCCCTGCACGAGAAATTCAAACATGCTCTTATCAACCAAATCATAAGTTTTCTGTAAAGAATCGAAACTGGTAAAAAGCACCAGCGCCCGACCTTTGCTCAAAGCCAGAATTTTATCAATTGTATTTGCCACACTCTGATAAAATCTTTTTTCATCGGTCGGCATCGGCAAATCGGTCGGAATATAGAGCACTGCCTGCTTGCCGAAATCGAACGGCGAGTGTAAAAGCAATGTCTTTGCTTCTTTCAAACCCAGCCGGTTTTTAATAAAACCAAAATCTTTGCTTACCGTCAAAGTTGCGGATGTGAATATTAATGATGGAATTTTGTCTGCGACTTTGGTTTGAAATAATTGAGCAATATCAATCAATGCACTCTGCAGATAAATTATCGGACTTCTTTTACTGGTTGGAATATTAGTATCAATCCAATACACCGAATTTTTATCGTCTGCCTTTAAAAACTCGTCAATCCCCTGCCGATATGTCTCTAATCTTTTTACGAGACTTTTCAGTTCTAAATCCAAATCGTCATCGTCATTATCTTTTTTCGACTCGAGTAATTCTGTGATTAAAGAAGCAAAGATTTTATCGGTGCTGTTCTCGATTGTCGGTGGTCGTTTGATTCGGATTTTATTTGCCTGGATTGGAATCAGATTGCGGAATTGAGTGAACATCCCGTCAACAATCTGGTGTGCTTCAGTAATCATTTTATCAATGCCTCTTTGCACTGCATTGTTTATTTTGATATGCGCGAGGATTCCGGTGTCGCTGGTCGGATTATGAATCGAGTTCAGCAGCCGGTGGATTCCAAAATTGGATATTTCGATTCCAAAGAAATTAGAAGCAACTTCTTCCAACCGATGCGCTTCGTCAAAAATCACTGAGTCGAATTTGGGTAAAATCATATAACCGGCTTCGACATTGGCAAAGAACAGAAAATGATTGGCAATCAGAATATCGGCTTTAAACCATTCATTGCGCGCTCTGAAATAATAGCAGTTATCATAATGCGGACATTTTTTATACTTGCAGTTATCGCCATCCCGTCCAATCTTTTGTGCCAGTCGTCCGAGCATCAATGGATATTCAGGAATAATCCCTGTTTGATTTTTATCCAGCCATCTTTGGAATTGCTCAAGTTCAGAAAATTCATAAGGCGTGTCAAATAGACCGTGATTAACCACACTCGCCATTCGCCGACGGCAAACATAATTTTCCTGCCCAAATATTACCGCACAATTAATTTCATCTTCTTTGTCATTCTGAGCCAAACCAAGTATCTCTTTAAGAATTGGTATGTCTTTCTTGATAAGTTGGTTCTGCAGTATTTTAGTATAAGTCGAAATCAGCACCTTTTCTTTTTTCTCTTTTACCCAGAGTCCAATCGGTAAAAGATATGCCAGACTTTTCCCAACACCAGTTCCAGCTTCGACAAAAAGTTTCTCTTTCTGTTTTAATGCCTGTAATACGGCTTGAGCCATTTGTGTTTGCTCAGACCGCTCTTCGTACGTATCTATAATTGAATGCAAAGGACTCTGCTTGGAGAAAACCTGCTCGATAAACTTTTCCATTACTTTTTCTCTGTGTCTTTGTGCCTCTGTGGTAAATCTGTATCTTTAAACATATACTCCTTATCAAACACCTTCTCGAAATCATAAACATTATGGAAATCTTCTATTTTATCTTCATCGGTTTTGGACAACAGACCGGCGTCAATCATATTATAGACAATCTCACCGATGTCGTCGGTCTTGGTCACGCCCCATTTTTCTAAAACTGTCTTTGCCATTATGCCAAACTCGCTAATCGCTAGAGTTTTGAATCCCTGGCACAGTTCCTGACCCGTGACATGCGATGTTTTCTTTGTCTGCGCTCTTGCCACCTCTAAAGCACTCAAGACAAAGGCATATGCCTGAACTTTATATCTGGGGTCTTTTTGTATAATCTCATCAAAAATATCCGGCATATCATAAAAATATCTTAAATTATTAGTAAAGTCAATAAACACTCATCCTTGATTTTACCTATATTTTCTGATATAATAATTTATCGTTGTATTCTGAACTTTATTTGCATTCATAAAGCGCGGAATTTACCTTAGAAAATAACTTATTTTAGAAAGGTAGCATTTATGTCTTTAATTAAAAAAACAATTGGCCAATTGATTGACGAAAATGCACAGAAGTATCCGAATCAGGAAGCGGTCATTTATGTTGATGAAAATATCCGGCTGACCTGGTCTGACTTGCAAAAAGCAGTGGATGATACTTCAAAATCTTTGCTCGCAATCGGTGTCAAGCGCAGTGACAATGTTGCGATGTGGGGAACTAATAAACCCGAGTGGTTTTTCACCCAACTCGCCTGCGCGAGAATCGGCGCAGCAATGGTAACAATCAATCCGGAATGGAAAGCCAATGAAGTTGACTATGCAATCAAACAGTCTGATTCCAAAGTGCTCGTAATGATTGAGGGCTTTGAAAAAAAGAGCGGTGACAAACTGCACCGATATGACTACCTGAAAATTTTGACTGAAGCCTGTCCTGAGATTACCAATGCCCAAGATGAAAACTTAAATCTCACCAAATTTCCGGAATTAAAAAAAGTAATCTTGATTACCAAAAACGGCAATCCGACTAAATGGATTTTAACCTGGAAAGACTTTATTAAATCAGGTGCATCGTTTGATGAGAAGGTTTTCGACCAAGCCAAAAATGCAGTTGATATAAACGATGTCTGTCTGATTCAGTACACATCCGGCACAACCGGTTTTCCCAAAGGTGCAATGCTCACCCATTTTAATGTTGTCAATAATGGCTTAGACGGCGCCGCTAATATGGAACTGACCAACAAAGACAAAGTCTGTATTCCGGTTCCTTATTATCACTGTTTTGGAACTGTGCTTGGCAATATGGTTTGTCTTGGAGTTGGTGCGACAATGGTCATCCCGACCGAACACTTTAATGCTCATAAAACTTTAATCGCAACCGAAAAAGAAAAATGTACCGGACTTCACGGCGTGCCGTCAATGTTTATTAATGAATTAAATGACCCGGAATTTCCTAAATTCAATCTCAACAATTTAAGAACCGGTATTATGGCTGGCGCTCCCTGTCCGATTGAACTGATGGAAGATATTGTCAATAAAATGGGTGCTAAAAAGATCACGATTGTTTATGGATTAACCGAAGCAAGCCCCATCACACACCAAACCCGTGCTGATGATACGATTGAACGACGAGTCTCAACTGTCGGCAAACCGTTAGACGATGTTCAGGCGAAAATTATGAACCCGATGACCGAAAATGAACTCGGTATTGGCAAAGTCGGCGAGATTTGGGTTCGCGGATATAATATAATGAAGGGTTATTACAAAAAACCCGAAGAAACCACCAAGGCAATTACAAAAGACGGCTGGCTGCGAACCGGCGACCTTGGCACAAAAGACAAAGATGATTATTACAAAATCGTCGGTCGTTACAAAGATATGGTAATTATCGGCGGTCATAATGTTTATCCGGCTGAAGTCGAGCAAACTCTGCTTTCATTATTCGAAGACGAGATAATGGAAATTCATGTAGTCGGTGTTCCTCACAAAGTCTTGCAGGAAGTCCTTGCCGCATTTATCAAACTCAAGCCCAACAAAACCCTGACCTTTGACCAAATCAAAGCAAGATGCGATGGCAAAGTCGAATGGTCAAAAATCCCAAGATATGTCAAGTTTGTTGACAACTTTGGCATGGCAATGACCGTGACCGGCAAGATTCAAAAATTCAAGTTAAAGGACTTGCTCATAAAAGAATTGGGTTTGGAAGATTTGGCGAAAATAAAAACAGCTTAAAACAATAGAAATATGTAGGGCACGGCTTTAGCCGTGCTTTTCTCCGCAGACCTAAAGGTCTGCCCTAATTTATAATTCTTTCGTGTTAATTCGTGTCTATTCGTAGCAAAATCCTTTCTTGTTTTCATAATTTCATATTTCTCAACTAATCTCTCATTTTCCATCAACTAATTTCTTTCTTTTGTTAATATCCGTGTCCATCCGTGGCATATTCTTTTCATGCTGTCGTAGCAATTTTTAATCTGTGAAATCTGTGTAATCTGTGGTTAAAATTTTCTTGTGGTTTTCCTCATCCCAATCCACATCTCATCCCAAACGACAATCTAAATTTCACCCGACACCTCATACGACATCCCTTGTTAAAAACCCTTTTTCTAAACTCTTTACATCTCAATCAACACGCACATTTACCTGGCTATTTAGATGACAATTTACAAGTCTTTGTAAATGATTTACTAAAAGTCATTTTCCTTGTCTTCCACCCCGCACTTTTTGATGTTATGATTCATCGGGGGCACACTACCCCGTCCAAAGCAGTTTTTAGTTGTTAGTTGTTGGTTGTTGGTAATTTAGCAGAAAAA
>CAZXRM010000004.1:8893-20539 GCA_964642595.1 uncultured bacterium | reverse complement strand
TTTAATTTTTGGTCTTTGGTTTTTAATTTTATATCATCCATATCCATCCGAAGCATAAAATAATATGAACGCATACGAGATAATTTTAAAGAAACGGGCGGGCAAAGAAATAACCAGACCCGAAATTGAGTTTTTGGTTTCCGGTTACACCCAAGGCATTATCCCGGATTATCAGATTTCAGCGTTTTTAATGACCGTATATTATAAAGGAATGAATTTCAAAGAGACTACTTTTCTGACCGATGCGATGCTGCAATCCGGCAAAATTTTTGACTTGTCGAAAATCAGAGGTCAGAAGATTGACAAGCATTCGACCGGCGGGGTTGGTGATAACTTTTCTTTGATTTTAGCACCTTTAGTTGCATCGTTAGGCATAATCGTGCCGATGGTTTCGGGTCGGGGTTTGGGACACACGGGCGGCACTCTTGATAAACTTGAGTCAATTCCCGGATTTCGGACTAATCTGACCGAAAAAGAATTCAAGCATCAGTTACAGAAAATCGGCGTGGCAATTATGGGACAAACCAAAGAACTGGCGCCAGCGGACAAGAAACTTTACGCGTTAAGAGATGTAACGGCAACAGTTGATTCAATACCATTGATTGCGGCATCAATAATGTCCAAGAAACTAGCCGAAGGAATTTGTGGGTTGGTGTTGGATGTTAAAACCGGCAGAGGCGCATTTATGCGTGAACTTAAAGATGCAAAGTTGCTGGCTCAAGTGATGATTGAGATTGGTAAGAGGTTAGATAAAAAAGTAATTGCTCTTTTGACAAGCATGGAACAACCTTTGGGAAAAATGGTCGGCAATGCGCTGGAAGTAATCGAGACAATCGAATGTTTAAAAGGAAATTGGTCAGACGATATGAAAGAATTGACTTTCGCATTAACCGAAGAGATGATTATGATGGCGGATTTTAGAGGCAAGAAGCAAGAGGCAAGAGGTAAAATTGAACAGGCAATTGAATCGGGTGCGGCTTTGAATAAGCTCAAAGAACTTATAAAATTTCAGGGTGGTGATGAGCGGGTGATTGATAATTATAAATTGTTACCGCAGCCAAAATATAAATATCAAGTAAAAAGTTTGAATGCCGGTTATGTACAAAAGATTGATGCGTTATCAATTGGTTTATTATCAGTTGAACTCGACTGCGGCAGAAAAACGATTGATGATAAAATTGATTACAGTGCGGGTTTTATCTTTAATAAGAAGATAGGGGATAAAATTAAAAAAGGTGAGATATTAGCGGAAGTAGTCGGTCAGGATAAAATTAAAGTTAAGGTCGTTGGTCAGAAAACTTTAGATGCGTATAAAATCGGCAGAGACAAAATAAAACCACCAAGACTGGTTCTGGAAAAAATCGAGTAAAAGTTTAGTAAAACCTCACTCATCAAAACAATTTCTTTTTTAATTGCATTTCCTGAACGCTTGACTGATATATGTCTAAATAATGTTTTTGATGTTCACCATCATTATCTGAAATACCTATCAACAGGTTTGCTTTTAATTTGCACATTAGATTTATGTTCTGCCGGTTTGTCCGCCGTAGAATTAAAAAACAATCGAGATGTTTATCAGGAAATATTATTAAACGATTAATTACGAATTTTAAATGCTCGCGTTAATGAAATCGTATAAGATACGGGGGGTACCTCCCCTTGTTTTTAGAGATTTGGAATTAGGGGTTGGGGGTTAGTGAGTTACAAGGAACAACCACCTTAAAACTATGTGACAAATCTGTAACATTTTTACCGTTGCTTTGTTATTGAATCATTTGTCTTGACAATCTAATTTTTTGGACTTAAATTGTTGTATGAAGACAGGAGGATATATGTTAAAATATAATTATTGGCGATTAGTCGTTTTATGTGTCGTGGTTGCGATTTTCTTTCAAATAGACTGCAGGAAAAAGCAGGCGTATCCGACGTCGTATTTGAGATTCGGTTTTAATAAGTCAACTGCCAATACATTAATCGAACAAGAACTGAGCGCGGCTTATGATTTGCTTTACAGCCAGAAGTTTATTGATGCTAAAAACAGTTATAGTACAGTCGTCCAGAAAGACCAGTTAAACGGAGAAGCGCATCTTGGTTTGAGTCTGGCATTGCGGTATCTGGGAAAACTTTCTGATGCGATGATTGAATGCCAGCAGGCGCTGACTATTGATTCGAGTTCGGTTGGGGTTTTATTAAATTATGCTGATTTGCTATCGCCATTTCGCGGTGCAAAATTAAAGGAAAATCTGAGCGATTCGGTTCGATATGCGCTCGCTGAATATTATTATAAAAAAGGGCTTGATTCAAAACACCCGCTTTCAGCGTATGGACACATCGGGCTCTGGAACATCTATTTTATCGGACAGGGACAATTAAACCAGTCGCGCAAGCAGATGCAGGAACTAGGCAGAAAAAAATATTACCCGGCCGGGCTTCTGGATTTTGCCTATAATATGCTTATCACAGCAGAGCCGGATGCGATTATTTTTACGAACGGCGATAACGATACTTATCCCTTACTCTGTCTTCAGGAATCAGAGAACATCCGCAAAGATGTGAGCGTGGTCAACATCAATCTGCTTAATGTGCCGAAGGTTGCAATAATGATGAGGGATTCTTTAAAAGTTCCGATTTCTTTTACAGACGACGAAATTATAAAGATGAAGCCGGTCAAAGACCGCAAGGGTTTCTGGGTTTATCCGGCGGATAATCTGATTGCAAATATTGTCGAGAATGCACGAAAATTTAAAAGACCGGTTTATTTTACAGTCACGGTTGACCGCAACCGGATTCCGTATTACACCAACTTTTTTATCACCGAAGGACTTTTGATGAGAGTGGCAATGAATAAAACTCAGGATTCGATTGATGTCAGTAAAGTTATTCAGAATTTAAACAAAAATTACCGCCTGAAAAATATTAGTAAGAAAGATGTCTGGATTTCTAACCTGTCGCCGATGACTCGAGCATATCAGCATTTATCCGTAAATTATGTAGCAATCGCCAATCAGCTTGCCCAGTATTATGAAAAGACCGGCGATAAAAAAGAGGCAGTCAAATATTATAAATGGACTTGTAATATTATCGGGCAAACCGGTGAAGCGGGCTGGCTCGAGCCGATACAAAATAAAATCAAAGAACTGGAACAGACGAATTGATAAAATGTAAAAAAAGCTCTTGACATTTTTGGGGGGTTGATTAAAATTATACTATATCGAATAAAAATTAGTTTTTGAATAATAATACCACTGTTTTCACCAAATCCTCTTTTAATATGAAGGGGGATGTTTTTTTGTGAGTGCAGTGGTTAATGTTTTTATACAAATTAATAAGGACGCAGATAACGCAGATACAAATCTAACCGCAGAGCACGCAGAGAAACCAGAGAAAGAATTCTCTGATAACTCTGATATCTCTGTGGTAAATATTTTCAATCTGTGCTCATCTGTGGTTTTAATCGGAGGAAGTAATGAACGAAACTACTAAAAAAGAGACGCTCGCCGGTCTTCGAATCGGCGCAATAATCGCCGGTGCCGTGATTGTCGCTTTTATCGGCGGCTTATTTATCGCCGGCGCATTTAATTTCGGACACCGTAATACAGCGCAAGCGGAAAACTCGATAACCTCGATTGATATGTCAAAATATCCGTTGGTCACGGGTGAAGGAACCAGCCCGTTTGTAAAAGTCGTGGATGCGGTGCTTCCGGCAGTTGTGAATATTTCCGCAGAAAAAGTCGTGAAAATTACATCGCCCAGTTTCAGCTGGCCGTTTGATGATTTTTTCAAGGACTTTTTTAAGGATTTGCCAAAACAGGAATCAAAACCACAGGAGCAAAAAAGCCAGACTTTGGGTTCGGGTGTCATAATTTCCGCAGACGGTTATATTCTTACCAATAATCATGTCGTTGCGGGATTTGATAATTTCGTGGTTAAGATGTCGGATAAAACCGAATTTAAAGGTAAAAAAGTTAAAATCGTTGGACGCGACCCCAAGACTGATTTAGCTGTACTCAAAGTCGATACCAAAGATAATCTGCCTTTTGCTAAAATGGGTAATTCGGATAATATTAAAGTTGGTGACTGGGCAATTGCAATCGGTATCCCGTTCGGTTTAGACGGGACGGTGACGGTCGGTGTAATCAGCGCCAAAGGTAGAAGCGGAGTGCCTTTGCCCGAAGGTCCGACTTATCAGGATTTTATTCAGACCGATGCGGCAATCAACCCGGGTAATTCGGGCGGTCCACTTGTTAATATCAGAGGCGAACTTATCGGAATCAATACTGCAATTCGGACCACGACCGGCGGAAATATCGGTATCGGATTTGCAACGCCAATAAATTTAGCACGAGAAATTGCCGACCAGTTAATGACCAAAGGTAAAATTGTGCGCGGTTACCTTGGTGTCCGACCTCAGGAAATCACCAAGGATTTGAAAGATGCAATGAATCTCAAATCAACCGAAGGCGTGCTGATTGGTGAAGTACTCGATAATACACCTGCCGCCAAAGCCGGAATCAAAGCCGGTGATGTTATTACTAAATTTGACGGCAAAAAGGTCACAGATTTGAATCAGTTCCGTAGAATGGTTGCAGAAGTATCGCCCGGCACATCGGTAGATATTGATGTCAACCGCGATGGTAAAATAATGAATTTTTCCGCCAAATTGACTGAGATGCCGGATGAGGTCGCCAGCGCACCGGTAGAAGAAAAAGAAAGACCCTCAGACGAAATTTATACCTGGCTCGGCATAACTGTCCGCAATCTTACTTCTGATGAAAAACAAACGCTAAGTATGGAGCAGGGTGTGATGGTAAGCGAAATTGAAGGCGGTTCGATTGCCGACCAGTCAGGAATTCGGCAAGGCGATGTTTTACTGAAAATTGACAAATATGAGATTTCAACAATCAAAGATTTTAGCAAAGCAGCTAAACAACTGAAAGATACCAAAAAACCGATACTTTTCCGGTTAAAAAGAGATAAGGTTTCATTGTTTATTGCGGTGACGCCAGAATAATGAAAATAGCAGTCAGTTTTTGGTTGTTAGTTTTTAGCAGTTTGTTTGGATTGAATCCAACAACTAACAACCAACAACAAACAACGATTTACATCCTGAAGTTTGCTGGTCCGATTGGTCCAATCAGTTCTGATTACATTGTTTCTGGTATTGAGAGGGCGGAAACGGATAATGCGTCAGCGGTTGTGATAAAACTTGACACGCCGGGCGGGTTAGATGAGTCAATGCGCGAGATAATCCAGAAAATTATGAATTCAAAAGTCCCGGTGATTACTTATATTTCACCGTCCGGAGCAAGGGCTGCGTCGGCCGGAGTTTTTATTACACTGGCCAGTGATTATGCAGTGATGTCGCCGGGCACAAATATCGGTGCGGCGCATCCGGTTTCAGTCGGCGGCAAAGAAATATCACAGGAGATGGCAGAAAAAATTACCAACGATGCAGCGAGTTATATTATATCAATTGCGGAAAAACGGAACCGGAATAAAGAATGGGCAGAACAAGCAGTCCGAAAATCATTATCAATCAGCGCGGATGAAGCAGTGAAAACAAGAGTAGTTGATTTTATCGCAGACGACGATGCGAGTCTGTTTCGAAAATTAGATTCGATACGAATGAGTCGCATGACAACAAATGAATCGAATGCCCAATTCGTAAAATTCGCTGACATTCGCAAAATTCGTTATGATATGAATGTACGGCAGAGATTTCTTTTATTTCTAACCAATCCGAATATCGCCTATATTTTAATGATGCTTGGTATCTATGGTCTGATATTCGAACTGAAATCTCCCGGTGCAATTTTTCCGGGTGTAGTCGGAGCAATTTGTTTGATATTAGGCGCATACTCGTTAAGGATGTTACCGACCAATTATGCGGGCTTGGCATTGATTGCGGTTGCAATAGTATTGTTTATTCTTGAAATTTATATTACGTCTTACGGGTTTTTAACAATTGGAGGGATTGTGTCATTAACGCTTGGTTCTTTTTTACTTTTTCAGTCACCGGTAAGTTATTTCCGGCTCGCAATACCGGTAATTCTGACTACAGTCATAGTTACCGCGTTGTTTTTTATCTGGATAATCGGAATGGCAGTCAAAGCACATAAGAAAAAAGTGACAACCGGCAAAGAAGGGATATTACTCGAAATCGGTAATGCCCAGACTGATTTAGACCCGGAAGGAATGATTATGATTCACGGCGAACTGTGGAAAGCAGAATCAATTGACGGGAAAATTAATAAAGGCGAAAAGGTTCAAGTAGTTGTGGTTAAAGGGATGATTCTACAGGTCAAGAGGAGCAGCCGATGATATTATTGGACGGGAAAAAATTATCTGCACAAATCCGCAATGAATTAAAACAAGAAGTTGTGGATTTAAATAAGCAGGGAATTTTTCCAAATCTCGGAGTGATTTTAGTCGGTGAGTTTGCACCGTCCGTTATATATGTACGGAACAAGGAGACCGCCTGTGCCGAGGTTGGAATAAAAACCGAGACGTTGAGAATAAAAGATGATATAACCGAAAAAGAACTCGAAGCGATAATTCAGGGTTGGAATCAAGACAAAAAAATTAATGGAATCCTGGTGCAGATGCCGTTACCCAGACATATTAATCATCAGAAAATATTGGATTCAATTAATCCGATGAAAGATGTTGACGGATTATCGGACAAAAACCTCGGGCACTTAATTGCCGGGGAATCACCGAAGTTTTATCCCTGTACACCGAGCGGAATAATCGAGATATTGATGCGTTATGAGATTACAATCGAAGGCAAGCATTGCGTGATTGTCGGTCGGGGCGAACTGGTCGGAAAACCTTTGGCAAATATGCTGCTCAGAAAAGACAAAATCGGCAATGCAACTGTTACGGTTTGCCACAGCCGAAGTGAAAATGTCGGATATTATACCCGGCAGGCAGATATATTAATTGTTGCAATTGGCCAGCCGTATTTTATTACAGCAGATATGGTAAAACAGGGTGCGGTCGTAATTGATGTCGGAGTTAACCGAATTAATTTATTCGATAATAAAACCAAATTAGTTGGCGATGTTGAGTTTGAGCCGGTATCAAAAATTGCATCTGCAATAACACCGGTTCCGGGCGGAGTCGGACCAATGACTATTGCAATGTTACTAAAAAATACAGTAAAAGCGGCAAGGATACAGCAATAGATAATGATAAACAAAGAATTGAAATTATATAAGACACTTGTTGATAATAAATTGAAAGATGTCTTTCGTGGGCTAAAAAAAGAAGTAGATAAAAGAGAGATGCCTGTTGTATTATTTAATGCAATGCACTATTCGGTTTTTAACGGCGGCAAGAGAATCCGACCAATTCTTTGCATTGCGACCTACAATTCAATGAAAAATAATTGTAAATTGAAAATTGTAAATTGTAAATTTGATGATGTTTTGCCTTTTGCTTGTGGGATTGAACTTGTTCATACTTTTTCTTTAATTCAAGACGACTTGCCCAGTATGGACAACGATGATTTTCGAAGGGGAAAACCAAGTCTGCATCGAAAATATGGCGAAGCGATTGCATTATTAGCCGCAGACGCACTTTTTGCTACGGCTTTTCAGCTTTTTTCCCAGGCAAAGATTTCGGAAAAAATAAAAACCCGAGCGATTGCTGAACTGGCAAGAGTCTGTGGTCCGACCGGATTGGTCGGCGGGCAAATTTTAGATATTATGAAAAGTCAACAGTCCATAGTCCGTGGTCAACAGGTAATTGACCAAAAGAAAACCGCTGAGTTAATTGCTGGCTCTATGAAAATCGGCGCAATCGTCGCAGGTGCTCGAGAAAATAAAATCAAAAAGATTAACCGGGCAGGTATCTCGCTCGGTATGCTTTTTCAAGTTACCGATGATATATTAGATAAAACAAAAGGTGAAAAACAAGAAGCATCAAGATATGCGAAACAAACAAAATTAACTGCTAAATTATTGGGTAACGAGTTTAATTGGTTAAGTAGTTTTACAGATTATATTCAAGAGCGTAAACAATGAATATTAATAAAAATCTAACACCAGCCGATATCCGAAAATTAAATACCGGACAATTAACCAAACTGGCAAAGGATATTCGAACTCGGATTATTGAGACGGTCGGGAAAACCGGAGGCCATTTGGCGCCGAGTCTTGGTGTTGTAGAATTAACGATCGCGCTGCATTATGTTTTCGATACACCAAAAGATAAAATAATCTGGGATGTCGGACATCAAAGCTATGCTCATAAATTACTTACTAATCGCTGGCAAGCGTTTGAAACTTTACGAACATTTGGTGGAATTGCCGGGTTCCCGAAAAGAAAAGAGAGCGAGTATGATGTCTTTGATACCGGTCATTCGGGTAATTCTATTTCAGTTGCTTTAGGTTTAGCAACCGCTTCAAAATTACAAAAGAAAAATGAGAAAGTCATTGCAGTTATCGGCGACGGTTCGATTGTAACCGGAATGGCGTTTGAAGCGCTCAATAATGCTGGTGCATCCCACGAAAACTTGATTGTTGTGTTGAATGATAATGAAATGTCAATTGGTAAAAGTATCGGAGCAATGGCAAAATACTTAAACCGCATCATAACTGGTCGTATGTATAACCGGTTGAAAGCCGATACCTGGAATTTACTTGGTTTACTGCCGAAGAATTTAATTAAAAGAGCTCGTCTTACCGCAAAAAGAGCCGAAGAAAGTTTAAAGAGTTTAATTGCACCATCTATCATATTTGAAGAATTGGGCTTTCGGTATTTAGGTCCATTTGATGGACATAGTTTGGAAATATTGATAGAGAACTTTCAAAAAATTAAAGATATGCAGGGACCGGTTTTGGTACATGTTGTCACGACTAAAGGCAAAGGTTACGAGCCGGCTGAAAAAGAACCGGAAATATTCCACGGCATCGGTCCATTTCTTAATAATTCAAAATGTCTGACAACAAACTCCAAATCGAACAGTACGAGCGATATTTTGGGAGAAACGCTGATTGATTTAGCCGAAAAGGATAATCGGGTTTGTGCAATTTCGGCTGGTATGTGTTTGGGCACAGGACTAATTGATTTCAAGAAGAGATTTCCCGAGCGGTTTTTTGATGTTGGTATTTGCGAACAACATGCAGTTACATTTGCCGCTGGGTTAGCTTTACAGGGTTTGCGTCCGATTGTCGCCATCTACTCGACATTCTTAGCCCGCGCTTATGACCAGATTATTCAAGATGTTGCTTTGCAGAATCTGCCGGTTATTTTTGCGATTGACCGAGCCGGCATTGTTGGCGAAGACGGACCAACCCATCACGGAAATTTTGACATATCATATTTACGGGCAGTACCGAATTTAGTTATCGCTGCACCAAAGGATATCACCGAGTTAACTCAAATGTTCAATTTGGCATTGAAAAGCGATAAGCCATTCGCAATTCGCTACCCGAAAGGTTCTTATGAATCAATCCCAACGCACCAGAGCCAAGCTCGGTGCGGGGTAGGTTCTAAAAATAATAACACTAACTTTAGTATCGGAGAAGCAGAGATTGTTTTTGAAAGTGGGAATGATAAAAAACGGAAAATAGTGGTTTTAGCAATTGGCGCAATGGTTACAAATTCATATCAGGCACTGATGAAAATTATCGAAAACAACGCAATAAATGAAAATAACGCGTTGATGCTGGTCAATATGCGCTTTGCAAAACCGATAGATGAAGGTTTGTTGAGTAAAATAATTAGACCAGACGATATCGTTATCACAGTCGAAGAGAATGTTCTTTCCGGCGGTTTTGGTTCAGCAGTTATGGAAACACTTCAAAGAATTTCGAATTTCGAATTTCGAATTTCAAATTTTGTATCGCTCGGTTTGACCGATTCATTCATTGAGCAGGGCAAGCGGGAAATTTTACTTGATTTATATGGATTGTCTCCATCAAAATTGCATGACAAATTTATTGAAATAATAAACAGACATAACAAATAAATGCAGAAATATATAAAAACAATCGCATTAATTATACTATGTATAATTATTGGATTTGCTGCATATAGACTTATTGTTAAACCACCATCAAAAGTAATAACAAAATCTGAAAAAATTGATACAACAACTACATCGGACACATCACACCAAGAAACAATAATTGAGCGTTTAAAACTTGAACAACCGACTCGCTTCGACTCAACGAGGCGAGCAATTACTGAAAAATCAAAACCTGCTGAAAAACTTGAGACATTAAGAACAAAACCAGTTGAAGAAATTGAATTTTCTCCAGACACAACAAGTATCGTCATTATGCCAATTAAACCCAAACAAGAGTCAATAACAGCAAAAATTGAATCGCCATCAATAGAATCGTTGCTGACAATAAAACCAGAAATTTCAATATCAATATCCGATACAGGCACAACCACTGAATTGCAACCATATCCGACTATTGATACAATTATACCATCAATAATCAGTCGCGGGGGTACCTGGTTGATTGAACCGTATCAAATAAAAGAAAGAATTGACAATACTTCAAACCAGGTCTATTTTGAAATCTGGCGAGACTCGACATTTCTTGGTGTAGAAAAAGTTATGCCAATATCTGATTATTTCCTTTTATTGGCAAAAAGAAACCTTATCACCAATACCAAAGCAGAAAATCAAAGGCGACAAAGTGAAGCAGACCAGGTATTTGACCGGATGGGTCTGATTCCGGACGTTGAATTACCGAGAATTCCGTTATTCGGCGAGGGAAGCAGAATCAATATTTCGGGCAGCGATAAAATTTCTTTTGGCGGACGCCAGACATTTACATCTGGTTATACTCAGACCGCAAGTTCAACCCGCCTGTTGCCGGAATTGAAAATGGAACAGGCATTAAGGGTAAATTTAGAGGGTACAATCGGCGAGCGGACTAAAGTTTTGATTGACCACGATTCGGAGCGCGATCAAATCGGCAGTAATCAGAATCAGATAAAATTGACTTATACGGGTACGGAAGATGATATTTTACAGAATTTGGAGTTCGGTGATACAAGATTGGTTATTCCCGGGACCGGCTACACCGGTGATTTACCATCGCGCAAAGGTCTATTTGGCATTTCTGGTAAAGCCAAGCTTGGCGGTTTGGATTTATATGCGGTGGCGTCAAGAGAAGAATCACAAGGTGAAACTAAAGAGTTTTATGGGCAGACTACTTTAGTTTCTGATACGATTTACGATACCGACTTTTTGCGAAGAACATTTTTCTGGATTGGAGATACATCCTACGGCAGAATCAGTAATTTGCAAGTTTACATCAATGATGGTGTTATCACTAACCCTAATGCCGAACCGGCAATCGCAAGTGTGTTTTGGCAAAATCCAGAATCAATTCCAAGATACTATTCGTATGACCGTGATTCAGGCCGCTACGCATTAAAAGTGCGCGGTCAGGATTATGTCTTTCACGAGGAAAGCAATATTATTGAATTTACACGGAATGCACCATTGCCGACAAATTGGCGAGTTGGAGTAAGTTATATTTTAGGTAATGATACAATTGGCGGAAGAAGATTTATATATAATGATACAATTCCGATTTTAGTGTTAAAATTGATTTTGCCACAAAGGTCAGATACTTTATCGCAACTCTGGAACTATGAATTAAAGAATGTTTACTC
>CAZXRM010000004.1:0-8793 GCA_964642595.1 uncultured bacterium | reverse complement strand
TTTGATATCGAAGAAGGTTCGGAAAAAGTTTATGTCAACGGAACTCTTTTAAGCAAAGAGGATTATGATATTAATTATCTGACCGGTGAAATAAAATTTATAAAACCGTTACCGCAGAATGCAAATGTCAAAGTCGCTTATGAATATCGACCGTTATTTTCTTTGGCTCAGAAATCTCTGCTTGGAACCCGGGGCGAGTGGAGGTTTTCAGAAAACGGGCGGCTTGGTTCGAGTATCTTTTACCGACAGGAGGCAATGCCTGAGACCAAAGCGACTTTGGGAGCAGAACCATTTCAACGATTAATTGGCGAGACGGATATTTCATATAATTACAAACCGGAGTTCATTGATAATATCTTAGACAAATTACCTTTATTGCGGACATCGTCGGCTTCATCATTTTCTTTTTCGAGCGAAGGCGCGATATCATTGCCTAATCCCAACACCCGCGGTTTAACCTATCTTGATGATTTTGAAAAAACAACTTTAAGCCAGGATGTTTCAATGCGCGGACTGCTCTGGCAATTTGCATCCGTGCCAGCAGACCAAGATACCAGCACATTTGCCCGAGAGCGGCTTTTTTGGTTTAACCCGACAACCCGGCTAAGAAAAGATTCAATATTCGGAAGCGGAATTGGGGAAGAAGGCAAGGAGATGGTAGATTATTTGAAGATTTATTACACCCCGAATATTAATTCTTCCTGGGCAGGTTTTATGACCTGTGTTTCGCAGACCGGTTGGAATCTGCGAGACATTGAAAATCTTGAAGTAATTCTGCGTTCGAATCAAAGAAATACACTGAGTGGTACAATTCATTTTTCGATTGCAACCCGTATTGATGAAGACGCACCACGTAGAACAAAATACGGAACAATTGCTGGTTTTAATAATCTGCAGGATAAGGAAGACAGGAATAATAACGGCATTTTAGATGAAGGGTTAGGTGAAGACAGCGGGTTAGATACGATTATCGGAGCAGACAATCAGGATGTTTCAGGTGATGACGGCAATGATGATTATAATGCGATAACGAATCCGATGGGTTCAGAAGGTAATCGAAGGTTGGATGATGAAGATATTGACCAGAATGGTTATTCGAGAAATAATGATTATTTTGAGTATTCAATCAGTTTAAGCGACAGCTCATTTTTCACAACATTATCAAACAACTGGAAACTCTTGCGAATTCCTTTGACCGATTCGGTTATATTACGTGACCCGTCTAAATTTAATATCGAGGGCACGCCAAGATGGGAAGATATCAGGATTGTCCGGGTTTGGTTCTCTGACTTTGATGCACCAGAAACAATGGATATTTATTCCCTGGCTTTTGTTGGTTCAAGATGGCGTAATGCAAGAGTCATTCAACCAGATACGATTACCAATCCGACTCAACCAGTTGATTCCACCGAAAAAGTTCTGGTTGCGTCAATCAGTCAAAAAACTGACCCGAGTTATATTTCACCAATCGAGCCAAGAAAGGATGCAACCGGTAAACTGGAATTTGAAGCGTCGTTAGCAATGACTTACGACGCGATTAAATCTGGACATATTGCAATTGTTGCTAAAAATAATCTGGAGCGCGAAGATTACCGCGACTACCAGAAAATTAAAATCTATGTGCATAATGATATCAATAATCCCAATTTTACATTCCGGTTTGGCGGCGATTCATTAAATTTCTACGAGTACAAAGCACCAATTAATCGCGGAAATTTGGTGCCGGCACGAGACAATCTGTGGTACGAGTTTGAGATAAGTCTTGATTCGGCAGTTTTTATCAAATCACAAAAAGACACTTTTAAAAATCTGGTAATTGGTAATTATCGCGCTTATGGGTCGCCGTCATTGGCCGATATTCGGTATCAAGCACTGGCAATCGAAAACCCAAGCCAGGCCAGAATATCGGGAAGTGTATGGTTCGGCGATATTCGTTTAACCAATCCGCGAGCTGAAGCGGGCTTTGGATTTCAATCGAGTGCAACTTTATCTTTTTCGGATTTAGCATCAGCCAATATCAGTTTTGTTTATTCGGACCCGAATTTCCGTCGGTTCAGCGAAGGGCGGGGCGTTAAGACCGGCGGATTTGGGACAAATATTAATTATTCGGTTCGTGCTGCACTCGACAGGTTTTTCCCGGCTTCTTGGGGACTTTCAATTCCGGTATCTTTTCAGCAGTCAGTGGCAAGGACCCTGCCAAAGTATTCTTCAAAATATTCGGACTTGAGATTGAGTGATGCGGATAGCATAACTAAGCAGGAAAAATCAGCGAATAATAATCAACAATGGTCGTTAAATGGATTATCTAAAGCAAAGAGTAGAAATCCGATTTTAAATTATACGATTGAAGCGATGTCTTTATCTTTCGGACAAAGAAAAACCAATTCGCTAACGATGCTTAACACTGATACTGCATTTTCCAGATTTGGTAGCGTTGATTATCAGATTGCACCGGAAATAAAAATCTCGCTGTTTGATAATGAGATTTCTTTGTTTCCAAACAGCATTCGCGCTGGTATTGATTTTACTGACAGCCGAGCAAAACCATATACCCGGCGCTCGGTTCAAGATACATTCGGATTGATTCGTACTGATTCGACCCGAAATGCGGATGTTGGTTTTGATGTGGAATACTCACCAATTGATGATTTGGATTTTTCCTACTCGAACAGCGCATCACGAGACCTTTTTGTGCCGCCTGGCGCACTGGGTGTTACAAAAATCGGGGGACTGAACCTTGGTGTGGAAACCGATAACGAAGAAAGTTTCAGTGCCAATTACGAAATTGAACTTTTTGACATTTTAAAACCACGAATCAATTATGATGGTCAGTATAACGAAGACCATCCTAAAATCCGCGGAGAATACGACAGCATTAGAAATTTCAATAACAGTTCTAATATTGATATTTCCGGGGAATTTAATCTGCCGGGCGTTTTTGAAAAAATCGGAGATATCGGCGGAGCAAGTGCAGTTAATAAAGCAATGAATACATTATCGTCCATCTTTCAGAGTATTGATTTAAATTATTCCCAGGACTGGTCGGCAAATGTTATTTCAGCAACCCGCAGACCTTCATTGCTATCAAGAATCGGATTTGGTCCATACGATTCAAGTAAAATCCGTTCACAACAAGCTTCTCGACAACAAGGAGAAGATTTTTCAGCATCAACCGGCGTCAGTATCAAAGATATCTCAATGAACATTAAATTCAACCAGGCGATAGACCGAAATATCTATACTTATGATATCAACGGTAATAAAACAATAACCTGGCCCGAAATTGGCTTGAGTCTGGCAAGAATCGAGCGATTTCTTTTCGGGCTGGCAACCAGTTCGAATATATCAACCAGTTACCGGTTAGAGCAAAGACAGAGCGGGGCTATTTTGGGTGATTCATTTTCGTTAGTCGGAAAAAGACAGGGATTAAGTAGGGGTTTTTCACCACTTGTTTCCTGGCAGATAACCTGGAAATCCCGATTATCAACAACTTTTTCAACAAGTCATACTCAATCGTTTGAAGATGTATTTCTAACGAACGGGTTTGTAACTTCAAAAACTACACAGAGCGGTGCCAATGCTTCTTTATCCTATACATTTTCGGCACCGAAAGGAATTCCGCTTCCATTTTTAAGAAAAGTCAGACTGCCTTCAGACTTGGGTTTGACTTGGAATGTGCGATACAGCAAAACATACTCAGCAAATATTGATATTAATAAGCAAGAAGTGCCATCGCGAAATGACCGTAATATCGTTACTGATATATCTGCGTCATATCGGTTATCAAACAGCGTTGAATCAGGACTGTCCACCGGTTATTCGATTTATAACGATATTCAGCGGGGGAGAACTACCAAAAATGTTGATTTGAATTTTTGGGTGCTATTTAAGTTTTAACCACAGATGAACACAGATGAACACAGATGAAAGAATTGGATTGACACGGAATCTTTAAAGATTTATTGATAAATAAGTGAATCAAAAAGAAAAGATTGTTTTATTTTTTTTGTGTTTTACTTTTCTAGTTGGTGTCGGGGTCAAGTTGATAAAACAACATAATCAAGAGAAAAATTTGCAGGATATTATTGTAAAAAGTAATATCAATGATTCAGTAATTTCTGCAGACACTGACACTGATGATGCTCTGGAAAGTGCTTATTTAGTTAATATCAACAAGGCAACAAATTTTGAATTAGAAGCATTACCTGGTATTGGACCAGCGATAGCCCAAAGAATTGTTGAATATCGCAAGAAAAATGGCTATTTTAAGAGTAAAGAAGAATTATTAAAAGTATCCGGCATTGGTCCTAAAAAATTTGCTGCAATTGAAGATAAAATCACAGTAAAATAACCCTTCATCAATTCTAATTGACACTCCAATAGTTTTCAGTAATATGTTATTGTATGATTAACCCTTTGATTTTTCGCGAGTATGATATCAGGGGTATTGCGAATAAAGATTTAACAGACGATGTAGTTTTTAAAATCGGTCAGGGCTATGGGACTTACATCAAAGACAAGCTCAAAGTTCCAAGCTCAAAACTCAAAACTACTGATGTGTTGATTGGCAGGGATGTGCGATTGTCATCGGAGAGAATCAGAGATGCATTAATTGAAGGAATTATTTCAACCGGCTGCGATGTAATTGATTTGGGATTGGTACCAACTCCAGTATTTTATTTTTCGGCATTTCAATATGCTAAAAATGCCGGCATAATGATAACCGGCAGTCATAATCCACCAGAGTTTAATGGTTTTAAAATCGGTCTTAACAAAACCACAATTTATGGCGAAGAGATTCAAACCCTACGCAAAATAATCGAATCAGAAAAATTTGTATCCGGCAAAGGCAAGGTCTCAAGTTTGAATCCAACGCCTGACTATATAAATATGATTTTAGACAAAGTTAAAATAAATAAGAACCTAAAAGTTGTGTTTGACCCGGGCAATGGGACCGCCGGTGTTGTAATCGAAGAGTTGTTCAATAAAATCGGTATTGATGCAGCATATATAAATATTAATCCGGATGGAAATTTTCCTGCACACCTGCCCGACCCGACCATTCCCGAATATATGAAAGATTTAAAAAGTACATTATTTGAACTGGATGCGGATTTAGGAATTGGTTATGATGGTGATGTTGACCGCATCGGTTGCATTGATGATAAAGGCGATATTGTTTGGGGTGATAAACTCTTAGCAATCTTTGCCGCAGATATTATCAGTCGGAAATCGAATGCGAAGATTGTCTTTGAAGTTAAATGTTCACAAGGATTGGTTGAATATATCAAGTCAATCGGCGGTGTTCCATTGATGTGGAAGACCGGTCACTCTTTGATAAAAGCAAAGATGAAACAAGAAAACGCAGCGATTGCCGGTGAGATGTCGGGTCATATGTTTTTTGCCGATGATTACTATGGTTATGACGATGCGATTTTCGCTTCAGTGCGGTTATTAAAAATCTTATCCGAAACCGAAAAGAAATTATCCGAACTAGTTGCCCAGATACCTTTTTATTTCTCTACGCCGGAAATAAGAGTCGAGTGCCCGGACGAGATGAAGTTTGAGATAACCCAGAAAATCCGCGACTACTTTAAACAAAAATATGAGACAATTGATATTGACGGCGTGCGGGTGATTTTCACGGATGGCTGGGGTTTGGTGCGTGCTTCCAACACACAACCAGTTTTGGTTCTGAGGTTCGAGGCAAAAACTCCTGAGCGACTGGCAGAAATCCAAGAGATATTTTACGAGCAATTGAAAAAGTATCAAGGAGTAAAAATTGACCCCACGACAAATAATTAATTTGCAAATCCTAAATAAATTCAAAATTCTAATCTCAAATTTTAATTATCGTGTTGACCTTTGGTTATTATAATTTAGATGTTGTTTAGAGTTTGGAGTATATGACTGAACAACGGCTTAATAAGCGAAGTTTTAACTATTTCAATAAAGCAATAAATCAGTATCAGCTTTTGCAAGATGGCGAGAAAGTGCTAATCGGAGTTTCGGGCGGCGTTGACAGTCTTGTTCTAACTCATTTATTCAGCGTTTTCAATCAGCGACGGCATAAAAACTGGGATGTATTAGCAGTTCATATCGAACCAGGGTTTCCAAATTGGAAAACAACGCGACTTATTAAATATTTCGAATCGCTTAAAATCAGGTATCTTATTTCCAGTACTGATGTTCCGGAAAAACTCAAGCAAGTCAATACCGAAAAATTCAGTCCTTGTTTTTTTTGTGCCCGGGAACGAAGAAAACGAATGTTCGAGATTGCCAATGAAAACGGAATTGAAAAGATTGCCTTAGCGCACCACTTAGAAGATGTTAACGAGACATTATT
This sequence comes from uncultured bacterium, assembly GCA_964642595.1. Lineage (GTDB taxonomy): Bacteria > Hydrothermota > Tepidihabitantia > Tepidihabitantales > CAIPLT01 > CAIPLT01. The sequence goes on along the minus strand of CAZXRM010000004.1, from coordinate 2,447 downwards.
CTTGAATTTATTCTATACTTCAACAATGTCAACATTCACACCTAAGCAATATTTTTTCAAAGGTAAATTCCATATCATCCGACCATTATATTTCTTTGACAAAGAGTTAATTTTGCAGTATGCTAACATTTATGGACTTCCTAAGATTAAAAACCAATGTCCGCATGAAAAAGAAAGCGAGCGGGAGAGAATCAGAAAGTTTCTCAAGTCGCTGTATAAGAAAAATCCCAGAATCAAGACCAATATCTTCTGGGGAATTAAAAATGTCAAATTGCAATATTTACCATAATTGAAATGATTACCACGAATTGCACAAATGAACGAATATCACGAATTTTCGCTCTGTTTTTTATTCGTGTAATTTGTTTTTTCGTGTTATTCGTGGTAATAGTTTCATTCGGAGTTTAGATGAAAGAAAATAATCGTGCTCGGATTTTGTTTGTGATTTTGTTCATATCCATTATTGTTAGTCTCGGTCTTTTAGCGATGATAGTTGCTTATTCGATTTCAATACGGCAGGCAAAACTGGAAATCAAGACACTCAAGGAAAAAACCTATAATCTGCAGTATCAAATTGATACTTTAACCCCGCGCTTTACCGAAAACCAACAGAAGATAATTGAAACCGTGGTCGGCAATCCGGACATTTCGAAAATAATAAAATCAAAACCGGTCTTGGGTGGAAATTGGGCTTGCTGGTCAAGTAAAAACATAAAATTTATTACCGACGATAAACTTTTAATTATTTATGATGACGGGCATTTAATGGGTGCGATGATAGTTTCAGTTAAAGACATTCAAAATATTAAAACCTGGAAAGTGCTGTGGAATACATTATTATAAACTTGAAAAATTGAACACGAAAATGCGAAATGAAAATAAATAATTTAACCACTGTATTAATTGAAAAGAAAATCGGCGGTCATTGGTGTTATCCGATGTCTAATTCTTTCTTATCATTAGTGTCTTTGCGATAGTTTCTTAATGCGTGTTGTAAAGGAGATGTTGTGAAAAGAATATTTGAACTGTTTTTTGTAATATTAGCAGTTGGTCTTATATTATCCAGTGTCTGTAAAAATGCGAACCAAATTCCCAATAAACCGGAAATGCCCAGTGGTCCTTCACCGGTGCTGGTTAATGTTGACTACAGTTTTAGTTCATCAGCAATTGATAATGATGAAGATGCGGTGAGAATTCGTTTTGACTGGGGTGACAGTGATACTTCAGATTGGAGCGAACTTGCCGGTTCGGGTGCAATAGTTTTTCAGTCGCATAGCTGGTCAGCGGTTGATACTTATTTTATCCACGCTCAAGCAAAAGATTCAAAAGATAATTTATCAGACTGGTCAGATTCCAAGATGGTAATAGTTGTCACCAATATTCCGCCCAACACTCCTTCAACCCCGATTGGTGAAGATACCGGTTATACTAATGCACCATACAGTTTTTATTCCAAAGCAACTGACCCAAGCAATGATAGCATTGCAATAAGATTTGATTGGGGAGATGGCACAATTTCTAATTGGAGTAATTTTACCAAGAGTGGTGATTCGGTTTTTATGAATAAAGCGTATTCGGCTCACGGTAGTTATTTAATAAAAGCACAAACTAAAGACATTAACGGCGACACGAGCGGCTGGTCAAATGCACATTCAATTATTATTCAAAGCGGGACATTTATTATAATGCAGGAAAATTTTGAAGCCGGTTTTCCACTTAACCGATGGACATTAATCGGAAATCCAACCTGGGATACGGTAAGTTATCGTCAATATGCAGGCATTTACAGTTGCTGGTGCGCTGGTTCAAACCGTCATCCGTGGCAAGGATATGTTGCAGATATGAATGCACATATGAAATACGGACCATTTTCTTTGGTCGGGGCAGACTCGGCAAAATTGACTTTTTATGTCTGGAGTGAAATTGAAGATATCTGGGATGGTTTATATTGGGGTTATTCAACTAATGGAACAAACTTCACGACTTACGGACTGACCTTTGGCTCATATCCTTACTGGCGACAGATGATAATGGATTTGTCAGCAATGCTTGGTCAGCCGCAGGTTTGGATTTCGTTCTGGTTTTTAAGCGATGATGATGTTCAATTCGAAGGTGCATACCTGGATAATATTGTTCTTTCTAAATTCCATAGCGGAAAATAGCTTTAACTTAAAATATTTCAGCCATATTTCCGAGTGCGATACCTGAATCTTGTCCTGATGTTTTGCCTGCTTTTCTGTTAGATGATATGAGAGACGATAGCCGATATTCAGTGAAAAATCTGGTGTTTCAAAAACCTTTATATGACTTTCAAGACCGCATTCGAAATAACTTATTGGCTACCAATTTAGAAGAATAAAAAGAAGATTAATTAAAAACCTTTATTCGAAATTCAAAATTCGACATTCTAAATTCAATTATACACCCCCTATACACTACCCTACCCT
>CAZXRM010000003.1:8828-20693 GCA_964642595.1 uncultured bacterium | reverse complement strand
CCAATTAATATGAATTGCCATGGAATATTTGTTTTTTGTTGGCTTTTCATATCTATTGGTTTTTGAGGTATTTGTCTTTTTTTCATTAATTATTATTATCAGTCTTTATTTTTCTTTCTTAATTCTTCTTCTAATTGAGCTATTTTTTGTGCTAATATTTTAATCTGCTCTGATTGTTTACTTACAATCACTGAAAAATACATAAAAAGCAAAATGACAAAAAAGATAATAATTGGAACCAATACTAATGGAGCATAATAAATGCCGGCAAGTTTTGCCAGTATTTCTAAAAGTCTACCCCATAAGGATATTACAATCAAAACAATCGATGAAAACAACCACAATAAAGCAAACTTTTCTTTTAATTTTCGTCTTCGGATAAGTTCAAGAATACAAATCAAAAGACCGACTGCAGCAATCAAAGCGATTATTTGTATCTGCTTCATTTCTTCACCTCTTTTATTGACTCCATTAAAATTGCCAAAATAACTTTTACCATATAATGTAATGATTTGAATCCCCGAATCGAAGATTGACCACCCTGCCGGTTTCGCATCTCGGCCGGAATTTCGGTAATCCTAAAACCTTTTTTCTTGAGAGTAATTAAAACTTCCGGTTCCGGATAATCTTCCGGATAATTCTCAGCCAGGAATTCTATTGCTGGCTGATTGAATGCTCGAAATCCGGATGTGCTGTCTGTAATCCGTTGTCCTAAAACCAATCGGTTGATAATTTCCAAAACCATAATACCTAATCTTCTTAGGAAAGATGATTTATATCCGGTCTTATTAATGAATCGTGAGCAGGATACTACATCATATTTGCCTTGCACCAGCAGAGTCGCCATTGCATTTATAAATATTGGGTCATGTTGTCCATCTGCATCAACCTGAACCGCAATGTCATAATTATTGCGAAGCGCATAGATAAACCCGGTTTGCACTGTTGCACCAATACCCATATTAAACGGATGTGATATTACAATAGACCCTGTTTTTTCTGCATTTTCAGCAGTTTGGTCATTTGAACCATCATTAACAACACAAATATCAATATCTGCGACCTTTTCTTTTATTTCCTTTATTACTGACTCGATTGTTTTTTCTTCATTGTACGCTGGAACAATCGCTAAAATCCGAAGATTATTGCTCATTGACGATTAGAAGCAACAACTATCGAGTTATATTTCAAAAGGGCAGGTCGTCCAAGTTTTCTGGAGGTATATTACGTTCATCAACTTCTGGTTCAGGCACGCTTGTTGAATCTGGTTCAGTTCCCATTTTATCGAGAAATTGAATGCGTCCAACTAAAATTTCAACTTTACTACGTTTATCGCCATTCTGCGATACCCACGAACGACTGCGCAATCTTCCTTCGACTAAAACTGCGCTGCCCTTTTTAAGTCGTTCGGAACATCGTTCTGCTTGTTGACCAATTGCTACCAAATCAAAAAAACTCGCTTCGTCCTTCCATTCCTGAGTTGTTTTGTCCTGATAACGTCGGTTAACCGCGACCGAAAAATTACATATTGGATTACCTTTGGGCGTGTATTTTAATTCTGGTTCGCGAACTGTCCGTCCCATTATTACGATATAATTTAATGAACCCAATCTTAAATCAGCCATATTTAGTCCTTATTAACAAATGTTGTTCTTAGAATTTCTTCTCGGTGTTTTATTGCTTCTTTGATTTTACTGATTGTATCCGGTGGTCCGCTGAATTTGTAAGTAATGAATGTTCCTTTTGTCTCTTTCTTTATCGGATACGCAAACTGCCGTGGTTCGATAGCAATTTCGATATTTTGAACATTTTCATTGGTTTCGATTATTTTTTTCAACTCGTCAGTAATACTTTTTAGTTCATTTTCTGACAGTTTTGATGATATGACAAATATTGCATCATAATTTCTCTGCATTGTTCCTCCCAAACTGGTTTAGTTTAAATAAAATCATATTAATGTGTTGAGAACTTGATTAAAATTATATCACCATCTTTGACAATATAATTTTTCCCTTCTACTAAAACATGTCCTAATTCTTTTGCTTTATGATAATCGCCAATTTTTTGCAGTTCTGAAAATTGGATTACTTCGGCTTTAATAAAACCGGCGGCCATATCGGTATGTATTTTACCGGCGGCATCAACAATGTGTGTACCGCGTGGTATTGCCCATGCTCTGTTTTCTTCTCCCTTGATTGTATAGAATCGAATTAAATCCAGTTTCTTAAAACATTCTTCAACAATCCCGGTAATGCCCTCTTGTGCTAAACCAAGACTTTGCCGCATCTCGATTTTTTCTGAATCTTCAAATCCTTCCAGTGATTGTTCGAGTGAAGCAGAAAAAAGAAACTTATTTTTATTCTGTAATTGTGCTAATGATGTAGTATCCGTCGGTATTTTATCGGAACAATTAAGCGCATAAATAATCGGTTTAACCGCAAATAAATTGAGGTCTCGGATAATTAGTCGGTCGAGATGTTCAATTTTTGCAGAAAAAATACCTTTACTTAAATCAGTTTCAAGACGCTCTAAAACTGCTAATCGATGACGGTCTTCCGGAGTATGAACTTTTTTTCTGAGTGTTTCCAGAGTTTTCTTTATTATATCCAAATCCGCAATTGCCAGTTCGCTTTCGACAATTTCTAAGTCTCTTATCGCATCAACATCATTATACACATGGGGAATCGAACCGTCTTCAAAATTTCTCAGGATATGTAAAATCAAATCCGTCTCGCGTATGTTGCCTAAAAAACGATTACCCAATCCTTCACCTTTGCTTGCTCCTTTTACTAATCCGGCAATATCAATAAATTCAATCGTTGCCGGCGTTAGTTTTTCTGGTTTTAGAATATTGCCGATTTCTTTCAGTCTCTCATCCGGCACAATTACAACACCGACATTTTTATCAATCGTGGTAAACGGATAAAGGTCAACTTTGGCATTCGCTTTGGTCAGCAGATTAAAAAATGAAGATTTGCCGACATTAGGTAATCCGACTAAACCGACTTTCATCATTTCTGTTAATTCTCCAGACCGAATGTTTTCGAATTGTATTCGTTCATCGCTTTTTTAATCCCTTTCTGTTCCGCTAACACAATAGCATCGCAAGATGCTTCGATAACATCGTCTAGAATTGGCATCTCTTCGTCAAGGAATTTGGTCAGAACATAATCGGTCGCAATCATTTCTTCAGGTGGCTGACCAATGCCAATCCTTATCCGATTAAAATCAGTTGTTGCCAGATGATAAATTATCGAAGCCAATCCTTTGTGTCCGCCGTCACTGCCTTTTTCCCGAATTCTAATCTTCCCCAAAGGTAATGCCAAATCATCACAGACAACGATAAAATTATCGTCCGCACTGTGAGATTGTAAATATTCGGAAACGATAATTCCTGAATTATTCATATATAACATCGGCTTAATCAATATCAGATTAAAATCAGAAGATTCTTTTGACTGTGCAATGTAATAATCCTGATGATGATTAAATCGTATTGATAACTTTTTGCTTAATCTGTCAACAACCATAAATCCCACATTGTGTCGGGTCTCTCTATATTTCGGTAAAGGATTACCTAATCCAAATACAATCAATCTTTTTTCTTGGCTTCAGGTTCAGCAGCTGCCTTTTTCTTGGTATCTGAATCTGCGGTTCCTTTCTTCTTGGCGGTTGCTTCGCCTTCAGTTCCTTCCTCTTCTTCCTTCTTCTTCTCGGTTATCACTTCTGGTTCAGTAACTTCTTCCGTCACTGGTGCGGCAACTTCTACAACTTTCTTTGGTACTAGGACTGAAACAATCGGTGAATCCATCGGCATTGTGAATTCGACACCTTCCAGTTTCAAGTCAGCAAGATGAATACTATGCCCTAATTTCAGTTCGGTTATGTCAATTTCGATTAATTCCGGTACCTTATCAACCTGGCATCTTATTGCAATTGTTCGTAGTGGGTGGTCTAATATGCCACCTTCTTTAACACCGGCTGGACTGCCTTTCAGAACAACCGGAATATTGACGGTGATTTTCTCCTGGGCGTGAATCATTTGGAAATCTACTGACAGCAGTTTTTTGGTAACCGCTTCCCGTTGCATCGTTTTAATGATTGCTTTAACCGCTGGTTTATCTCCGATTTCAATATCAACGATCGGGCTTCGCCCTTTGATGTTCTCCAGCAATCTGGAAAATTCCTTTTCATTGACTGCTAAATTAATTGCTTTATCACCATGTCCGTAAATAACACCGGGGAAAATTCCGGTTCTCCTCATTTTTTTATTTTCTGATTTCCCTGATGTATTTCTTTCTTCTACCTTAAGCTTGTATTCCATACGCCTCCAATATATTATTAATTAAAATTTTCTTTAATCATACAAATAATGAACTGACTGATTCTCCCTTGTGAATTCTCGAAATCGCTTCGGCAAGTAGTTTTGATACCGAGAGAACAGTTATTTTTTTACTTTGCTTTTCCGGTGCTAATTGTATTGTATCGGTCACAATAACTTTGCTTATATAAGAATTCTCTAATTTTTGAACCGCATCTCTTGATAAAACTGCATGCGTCGCACAAGCCATAATTTGTTTTGCACCCAGTTGTTTTAATGATTTCGCTGCAACTACCAAAGTATTACCGGTGTCAATAATATCATCAAATATCAAGACATTTTTCCCTTTGACATCGCCAATAACATTGACAACTTCAACCTGATTTGACATCGGGCGTCGTTTATCAATCACTGCGATTGGGATATGGTCGCCAAGGCGTTTGGCAAAACCCCGTGCTCGATTTGCTCGACCTGTATCCGGCGCGACCACAACTAAATTTGACATCTTATTCTGCTTACAATAATCAATTAATACCGGTGTTGCATAAAGATGGTCAACCGGAATATCAAAAAATCCCTGAATTTGTTCTGCGTGCAGGTCCATTGTTAAAACTCTTGATGCGCCCGCCGTACTCAGCAAATCGGCAATTAATTTCGCTGAAATTGGAACTCGCGGCTCGTCTTTTCGGTCTTGACGGGCATATCCGTAATACGGGATAACCGCCGTTATCCTTTCTGCCGATGACCGTTTTAACGCATCAATTATAAGTAATAACTCAAAAATATTTTCTGAGGGCGGGTTGGTCGGTTGCACGACAAATACGTCAATGCCACGCACATTCTCTTTGATTTTGACTTTGATTTCACCATCAGCAAAATTATTGATACTTACTTTACCTAATTTTAAACCAAGACTTTTGCAAATTTTTTTTGTCAGTGTCAGGTTTGCTCTTCCTGAAAATAATTTTATTTTTTTCATTAATATTTTTTTACTGGGGCGGGAGGATTCGAACCTCCCCAACAGGATCCAAAATCCTGGGTCCTGCCACTAGACGACGCCCCAAAGTTATTCATTTAATGATTCCGTAAAAATAGCTTTGATATGGTCTTTATTTAATCTGTTTTTCACCTTTACAATATTCCTGTTGTCAACGAGCCCGAAAACCGAACTACCGCTTCCAGAAAGACTTGCCGAATATACACCATAAGCCAATAACTTATTTTTCATCGCTAAAAGCGCTGGATATTTAGAAAAAACTAGACTTTCAAAACTATTCACGACAAAAGCGTTAATATCAGGCAAATCGTTATTAATAAGTTTCTTTATAAGTATCTTAAGGGAAAAATCGCCGTCTGTCAACCCCGCACTTTGTGATAAATTTTGAATTTTGAATTTTGAATTTTGAATTGCTGCATATGCCCATTTTGTCGAAATTCCGAAATTTGGCGAGTAAAGAATAATTTTAAGTTTAGGAATGTTAATAAATTTAAGCTTTTCACCTAAATTAGTCGCAACAGCTGATCTTGTATGAAGAAAAAATGGCACATCCATCCCAATTTTTGTCGCTAATTTATGTAATTTATCAATTGATAATGGTTTTCCATAAATAATATTTAGACCTAAAAGTGTCTGTGCTGCATCACTTGAACCACCACCTAAACCCGCGCCAATGGGAATCTTTTTTTCAAGAAAAATATCAGCTCCACCTTTAATTTTACTCTCACGAAAGAATAAGTCTGCTGCTTTTACTACCAAATTACTCTTAATCGGTAACTGCTTAGCATCTGACTTAAAAAAAACGCCATTATCTTTTCTCTTAACAACAAGTGTATCAAACAACTTAATCGGAACCATTATCGTCTCGATTTTGTGATAACCCGAAGCCAACCGTTCTTTAACTAACAACCCGATATTTATTTTCGCCGGTGCATATAATTGAATTTGAAATTTGAAATTTGAAATTTGAAATTTACTATTATGGTATTCCATAAATTGTATCACCGATATTTATGTCATTTTTAGCAAACCAACCCTGATTCATCTCCAGGGCATAAATAAATGGAACGGATGGTGAATATCTGATTTCTTCCTGATTCGGCACCATTTCAATTATATCAATTATGATATTATCGTTATCAATATATGCGATACTTAAAGGAATTTGAGTAAACTTCATCCAGAACGGATAAATACCCTCTTGTTCAAAAATAAACAGCATTCCGGTATTCTCATCCAGTTCCTGCCTGAACATCAAGCCCAATGCCCGCTCTTCTGGGGTATCGGCAACTTCAACTTTTATTTTCTGGTCTTTTATTGTTAATATAATTCTACCATTTAATTCGTTTGTTTTTCCAGTGGGTTTTGCTGGTTTAGATTTTGAACAAGTACTTAGACTAAAAATTAATATAAATATACTTAATAAAGACGAAAATTTCATCAGCGTAAATCTGCGTCCAAGATTATTATTTATCAACAACGATTTCGGACAAATCAGCAATTTTGGTAAATAATGATTTTATATACTGCAATAATCCAAGACGATTATTCTTCAATATCATATCGTCGGTCATTACTAAAACCTTATCAAATAAACTATCAATTGCTGGACGCAATGACAGCAATAACTCCAACCCTTTCGTATATTCGCCTTTATTCACGGCTTCGATTATTTGTGGTTCCAGAGATTTTGTTTGGCTATATAATATTTTTTCCTGTTCTTGCTGTAACAATTCTTCCTTTACAGAATATATTTCACTAATTCCTTTAAGAATATTATTAACCCTTTTCTGACCGATTACCAAAGGAATAAAATCTGGTTTTAACCGGAATTGAATTAGTGCATTAGCACGATTACTGATATCATAAGGATTTATCGAATTGACCGCTAAAACCGCATTAGCGATATCATATCGAGCTCCTCTTTCCAAAAGAACCGCATTCAATCTTTCCCGGAAAAAAGTCTTGATTTTATTGATTAGATTTCGATTTTCCGGTGTATTGAAATATTCAAATGCAAATTCGATTATTTCATTTAAATCAAGCATAAATTGTTTATCCAGGCAAACATTCATTATTGCGAATGCCTGTCGTCTTAATCCGAGCGGGTCAAATGAACCGCTTGGAATCTGATTAATAACAAAAGCACCGACAATGTTATCAATTTTATCCGCAATGCTTAATACTGAACCTTCTTTAGAATAAGGTATTTTGTCTCCAATTGTCTTGGGCAGGTATTGCTCGGAAAGAATCTGCGCAACTAAATCGTTCTCACCCGACGCTTTGGCATAAATGCCGCCCATAATACCCTGTAAAGAAGTATATTCCTTTTCTCTGACCATATTGGTCAACAAATCGGCTTTACTTAGAAATGCTGATTTTATTAGAGCATCTTTATTAATACTGGGAATTCGCTGTGATAGAATAAATACTAATTTTTCCAGGCGGGCAGTTTTATCAAATAAAGTGCCCAGCCCTTCAATCCAGACTACCTTCTTTTCTTCCTCTACCCTATTCTCAAATCCAAACTTCAAATCTTCTTCATAATAAAACTTTGCATCATCCAATCTTGATTCAACCGCCTGCTCATACCAATAACGAACCTGCTTAACATCGCAACTCGGAGTATTGGTAATTGCAATGAAATAAGGTAATAACTGGTTAGTTATAACATCTTTAACTGCAAAACTCCGCGTATGGGTTTTGAGTGCGGTTATTAAAACTGCAGATGGTAAATTAAGAAACTCTGGTTTGAATTCGCATAAAATCGGGTTAGGCATTTCACATATATTGGTCGCTTCTTCCAGTAACTCGCTATCTTCAACTACCAATCCCCTGACTTTTTTGGCAAGAATGGTTATTTGTTTCTCGATATATTTTTTTCGTTGTTCGGCACTCACTATTACATCAAACTTCTTTAATGTTTTTTCGTATTGGCTTGCATTTAACATCTGGAATCTGGAATTGGGAATTTTCTTCATCCGGTGTGCCTGTGAATATTGCGAACTCTCAAGACCAGCAACTGTTGTTTTTATTGGCTTTGTTCCATAAACCAGAGTAATCCAGCGGATTGGTCGGGCAAAACGGAACTTATCATCCTGCCAGCGCATCGTCTTGGAAAATGGAATGCTCGATATTATTTTTACAAGATTATCTTTTAGTAACTGGTCAATTGTCTTTATTTCTGCTGATTTCTTGATAAAAATATATTCGCCTTTTGCAGTCTGTTTTGTGTACAATTCTGTAATCTTTTTCATATGGGCACTGGCAAAACCTTCCGCGACTTTGGTCGGTTTGCCTTGCTCATCAAATGCCTGTTTGCGGGGAGGTCCCTGTACTTCTAAAACCTGTTCGCTTTGTTTCTCACTAACTTTCTTAACTAATAGAGCAATTCGTCTTGGTGTATAAAATGTTTTCGCATCGCTGAAACTTATGCGGTTTTCCTGAAAAAATTTACTGAGGTTTTCTTTAAATGATGCAGATGCCGGTGCTAAAAATGATGCGGGAATCTCTTCAGTTCCGATTTCCAAAAGTAAATCTTTCATCTTTTCATAATATCTATAAATATGACAAAGTCAAGTATTCAAATCACAGAACAGGTAAAGAAAACCTCGAGATTACACAATATTTTCACAGATTTAACTAATCTTGTCATACTGAGGCGAAATCAAAAAATCTCGAATACTGAAAAGTAGAAACAGACTAGAAATAGATTGAAATAGATTGAAATACATAGAAATAAATTGAACATTATCTTAAAACAACAAATTTCTACAAGTTTCTATCAGTTTAAAAATTGTATCTTGACAAACAACGGTTTGGGGGTAAAGTATTTAAGATGTATGGATGATAATGTTATTGATATATATAGAAGAATAATTTGAGTTATAAAGAAAGGCGGTGATGAAAATGGCAAAAAAATATGGTTACTTTCCTCCAATTTTCAGCAATCCACTAACCCCAGATACAGATAAAAATAGACAGAATGTTGGTGAATGGTTTGCTGAACAATTGCAAAATTTAGCAGAAGGTAAAAACAACTTCAAAATTATATGGCTGAATAAGGTTAGTGGACGAGATAATACATCTCCAACTTTCGAAGCGTTTTATGAGTGGAAAACATAGTTATAAACTAAAGATAAAAAAAGGAGTAGTTAAAATATGTTATCAAAAATGACTGGCGTGCAAATAGCGAAATTTGATACACTCATAATAAATGCTGACCTACAACGACCAAAACGAAAAGGTAAAAACAGAATCTGGCTTCAAATAAAGCAAGATGAACCGAAAAAATGGCAAGTAGTAGCAACACTCAGTTATAAACACGGAATTGATATACAGTTTGAAGAAATAAAATAATCTTCTTCCATAAATACAATATTTATTAAGTTGATTTTAAATTCGCTGTGATTGCATCTTGACAAATAAAGATTTGGGGGTAATGTAATGAATATGGACGAAAAAAAACAAAATGTTTCACAAACAAATTTACCAGAAGGAAATACATTGAACGAACAAAGTTCAACAATATCCTCAAAGTCTCGAAAACTTAATCCTTGGTTCATCATAATTTTTAGTAGTATTTTACTTTTTATTGCAACTTATTTGGACGGATTTGGTTTTTCCGCACATGTTTTCGGAACCTATATAGCGAAGTTGATAGGTTATTCCATATGCATTGGAGTCCCGACATTTGTCATTACTAAAATTGCAAAAAAGTCAATGAAAACAGCTCTTAATATTTTTACTTGGATATTTTTCGGAGCATCTCTTATTGCTTTTCTTGTAGTAATTACACAACCTGAAATAGATAAAGAAACATTATCAAAACTGCTAAATACCAAATCAAATCAAATACAATCGAATCTCCCACAGGGTCGACGTACAACTCCAGAAGAAATTATTGAGTACTGGGATCCAATATTATCACTTGAACAGCGTAAATATCGAATCTATATAGATTCGATATCAGAGTTCCTTGGTTCGTTAGGCGAAGAATCAACTATTAATAGTATCGCTACACTTGAACGTAATATTGAAAAGTTAAGCGATGTGATAGATAGGAATCGACAAACTATAAAAAACCATGTTCCAATTTGGCAGAACTACGGCGCTGAACTTGAATCAACTATAATGGTTATGACTAATCTTATTCAGTTCAGAAATATATGGCGAAGTTACATTGAAAATGTTACATTCGTATACACATATGATAGTGAAATAATTTGTAACCTAATTTCTTACTTAAGTTTTCTCAAATCTAATCGTTTAAAGTATTATTTCATTAATGGTGAAATACAATCTGATGATAATGATTTTATCCAAGAACTGTCAAGTAAGATTTCTAAAGTAAAATCTCTTGATGAAATAGAGATTCAACAAAAACGTAATCAAGTTATTCTTGACTACGCAAAAGCGTTAGATATTGCCAAAACAAATAAATAGTAGAATTAATTATTTCCAATAGATTTCAATTTCCTTAATATAATCAGCTATATTTGTGTTTAGTTCAACAATGTTTGGAGTAAATAATAAATAAGCTATGATATAAACTTCTATTTTGTCGGTTCCCAAATATATTTTCCTGTTTTATCAATATATCCATAGTTGTAGTAATATATATCATATTGTGGACTTACATAATCGAGATATACTCCACCTAATTGACGTGCTTTGTCAAGCCACTCAAAAAAACCTTCTGATTTTTTGTTTATATGTGGTATTTCTTTATTATTAGTAACAGGTATTTCTTTTGCTTTTAGGAAGCATGAGTCGCCATTTTTTTTGTTATCTGTTTTCAAGCGGATATCACAACGGCTGCGTTTGAACATTGTCGAACAAGCAACTATAAAACCTACTTTAGCTAAACCTTCTGAAAAATTTTCTGCAACATCAAATTGCGGAGTTATGATAATCTTGCCAGTTTTGTCAATATAACCCGATTTTCCAGTTTCCCAATCTCCAATTCTTATCCTTGCTAAACCTTCTGAAAAATTTTCTGCAACATCAAATTGTGGAGTTATGACGATCTTGCCAGTCTTGTCAATATAACCCGACTTTCCAGTTTCCCAATCACCAATCCTTATCCTTGCTAAACCTTCTGAAAAATTTTCTGCAACATCAAATTGCGGATTAATTACATAATTACCGGTTTTATCAATATAACCTAATTTACCATCCTCTTTAATTCCATATTTATCTATGGTGTTTCCAATTTTTACTAATGCAAGACCTTCGGAAAAAGATTCAGCATTGTCAAATTGTGGGCTTATTACAACCTTACCAGTTTTTTTAATAAATCCCCATTTTTCACCAATTTCTACTGTTGCAAGACCTTCAGTAAAATTATTTGCCCAGTTAAATCGAGGATTGATAATAATTTTACCGGTTTTATTTATGTAACCCCATTTACCACTAATCTCAACACATGCAAGACCTTCGGAAAAAGATTCAGCATAGTCAAATTGTAGATTTATGACAATCTTTCCAGTTTTATCAAAATAACCATATTTACCACCAATTTTTACTAATGCAAGACCTTCGGAAA
>CAZXRM010000003.1:0-8728 GCA_964642595.1 uncultured bacterium | reverse complement strand
AATCCCAAGCATCGTCAAATTGTGGGTTAATGATAATTTTACCGGTCTTATCAATATATCCCCATTTTTTCCCAATTTTTACTAATGCAAGACCTTCGGAAAAATCCCAAGCATCGTCAAATTGTGGGTTAATGATAATTTTACCGGTCTTATCAATGTAGCCATATTTTCCTTCCATTATAATTACAAATAGTGGATTTAGGTCTTTTACTTTTTTTGTTGTAGTATTTTTCTGACTGCAGCTGATAAAAGATAATCCAATGAAAACTAACATCAACATAATTCTTATAAATCTTTTCATGTATCCTATATGCATAATAACAAAGTATATCAATAAAACTGAAATGTCAAGTAGCAGTTGACACTTTATCAGATGATTTTTTAAATTATTTCCGACTCAGTTGTGAAATCGAGATATTTATTATAGATATATTCAATAAAAAGAAACTAACAAAACCTCGAAGAAACCAATTGAAATCTATAGATACTGGAATAAATTGAAATGTTTTGGTGCGACCAATAAAAATCAGTCGCACCTATTTTATTTATAAGTTTTACGGAGTTGGTCCAATCAATATCCATCCACGCACGAATTTTCAATGGTGTGAGAGAAGAGTTCGTGGCTCATTTTCCGAGTGGCTTTCCTCCTCTCATACCTCATCTCATTTTACATCTCATCCCAAACGACAATCCTAATTTCGCCCAACACCTAATTCGACATCCCTTGCTAAAAACTCTTTTTCTAAACTCTTTACATTTCAATCAACTCGCACATTTACCTATCTTTTTAGATGACAATTTACAAGTCATTGTAAATGATTTACTAAAAGTTATTTTCCCCGCCTTCTACCCCGCACTTTTTAACGCTTATCTACACCCCCTATACACTACCCTACCCTTTTCAGTTTTTCGTTGTTAGTTGTTGGTTGTTAGTAAGTTAGCATAAACAATCGCTCAATTTTTACTCTACCTGCAAGTAGAGTATGCAAGATTATGAATATTAAGGAAATGAGTAAAATTCATATAATTTTCAAGATTGGTGAATGGTGTTTTTGGTCGTTTGCTTTGTCTGCAATTTTTGAATAATATTTCTCTCTGTGTCCTCTGTGACTCTGTGGCAAATTCGATATTGACATTTACATACACCTAACTAAAATCTATTTATGCAATATATCAAAATTAAAAGTGGTTATGTAATAAAACTTGACACCGGCGAAGAAATAATATCAACCTTGAAAAACTTTGTCCGCGACAATAAGATTAAAGGTGGATTTCTTTCTGGCATCGGCACGGGCAATGAAATTACTCTCGGATTTTATGATGCTGAAAAGAAAGTTTATCACAAGCGGTTCTTTCCTGACGACCATGAATTTGCTTCGCTTACTGGTAATATTTCTTATCTTGACGATGACCCGATAATTCATATCCACTGCACAATCGGACCTTTGAACTTTGTTACATTTAGCGGTCATCTATTCTCAGCAAAAGTCGGTGCAACCTGCGAAATAATGATAAATCTTTCTGATAAGAAACTTATCCGCAAACCCGATGCTAAAACTGGTTTAAACTTATTGAATTTAAATTCAAGTAAATAATGAAATCCGAAATCCTAAACTCTAAATCCTAAACAATATCAAAAAACTAATGACTAAAGACATGTTTTATTATATTTGATACGACGAACTTCAAATTTGAAAATTTGATATTAGAATTTGTTTAGAAATTAGATATTAGGATTTAGAAATTATCTGAAATGTTTAAATTAGAAGCCCCTTTTAAACCTTCCGGCGACCAGCCGCAAGCGATTGATAGTCTAATCCAAGGAATAAACAACGGGAAAAAGTATCAAACGCTTCTCGGTGTCACTGGTTCGGGTAAGACATTCACGATCGCTAATGTCATTACTAAAATCAATAGACCAACAATTATCATTTCACATAACAAAACCTTAGCCGCTCAGTTATACGGTGAGTTTAAACAGTTCTTTCCGCATAATGCAGTTGAATATTTTATATCTTATTACGACTATTACCAACCCGAAGCCTATGTTCCCGAAATTGATATGTATATTGAAAAAGATGCGTCAATCAATGAAGAGATTGAACAACTGCGGTTACGCGCGGCATCAAGTTTGATTGAACGAAGAGATGTAATAATCATCGCATCCGTCTCTTGTATATATAATCTGGGCGAGCCGGAAGAATATAAAGAACAGTTGCTTCAAATTGATTTGCACACTGATATGAGCCGTGATGCATTGATTGAACAACTTGTCTATCTTCAGTATCAGCGAAATGATTTAGAACTTAGAAGGTCTTGCTTTCGAGTACGCGGCGATGTTATCGAAATCCATCCTTCGCACCGCGATTACGGTGTCCGAATTGAATTCGGCGGAGATAAAGTTGAACGGATTTCAATCTTCGATATTCTGACCAGTTCGGTAATTGAACGACCAGAACGGATTGTAATATATCCAGCAAAATATTTTGTAACGCCAACAAACCGACTTGAAAAAGCAATCTTTAGCATTGAAAATGAACTTTCGCAACGATTGGCAGAACTCCAATCGCAAAACAAACTGCTTGAAATGCAGCGGCTTAAAACCCGCACCAAATTCGATATTGAGATGATGAAAGAATTCGGATATTGTCCGGGAATTGAAAATTATTCACGGCATATTTCCAATCGTGCACCAGGCACTCGGCCTTATTGCTTATTAGATTATTTTCCGAAAGATTATTTGATGGTGATTGACGAATCGCATCAGTCCATTCCGCAAATAATCGGAATGTATAATGGTGACCGCGCTCGCAAACAGGTTTTAGTTGATTATGGTTTTCGGTTACCTTCTGCTTTGGATAATCGTCCGTTGAAATTTGATGAATTTCGCTCTTTGTTAAACCAGTGTATTTTTACTTCCGCAACACCGACCGAATATGAAATTCGTCTCAGTGAAAATAAAGTCATAGAACAGATTGTCAGGCCAACTGGTCTAATTGACCCGCAAATGATTATTCGACCAGTAACGAATCAGGTTGACGATTTAATAAAGGAAATAAGAGCACGGGTTGAAAAAAAAGAACGGGTATTGGTTACAACCTTAACTAAACGGATGTCCGAAGATTTAGCTGAATATTTGACTGAGATGGGTATTAAAGTCAAATATCTCCATTCTGAGATTGGCGCAATCGAGCGGATTGATATTTTGCGCGGATTAAGACTCGGTGAATTTGATGTGCTGGTCGGAATAAATTTATTAAGAGAAGGGCTGGATATACCTGAAGTATCATTAGTCGCAATTCTTGATGCCGACAAAGAAGGATTTCTAAGAGATGAGCGAAGTTTGATTCAAACTGCAGGACGTGCCGCTCGAAATCTTGCTGGCGTTGTAATTTTGTATGCCGACAATCTAACCAAGTCAATCAAGAATGCCTTGGCTGAAGCTGAACGCAGGCGCGAAAAGCAGATTGAGTATAATCAAAAACATAACATCACTCCCAAATCAATTCAGAAATCAATAATACAGGTCAAAGGAACAACAATCGTTGCCGATGCTAAAACTGATTATACGGACAATAAAGTAATCGAAGAATTAAGTCAGGGTGAAAATAAAATAGAAGTTCTGACCAGATTGGAAGTGGCAATGAAAAAAGCCGCTGAGAACCTTGAATTCGAACTCGCTGCTCAAATCCGCGACCAAATTAGAAAAATCAGACAACAACTTGATGACGAAGTTCTGAAAACCAGCGCCAGATCAAGAACCCGTAAACAATCTAAATGAATTTAGAAAAACCACAGATAAAACGGATTAGACCGATAAATATGAAATTTGTGTAATCTGTGATTGAAATAAATGAATAAAGTAAAAGACTTTTTCCTTTCCGCGTTAAAAAGGACTTATCGAACCTTTATCGGTTTGATGAAAATAATACTGCCGGTCTATACAATTGTCTATGTCCTTTCGTTGACCCCGCTTCTGAAAATGTTTGGGGATTTTCTAAAACCGGCAATGAAGTTCTTCGGCTTGCCTGGTGAAAGTGCACTCGCATTAATCCTTGGTAATTTTATTAATCTCTATGCCGCAATTGGTGTTATACCTCAATTACATCTTAACACACACCAAATTACAACTCTTTCATTAATGTTACTAACATCTCATAGCCAATTACTCGAAACTTCAGTCTTTATCAAACTAAAAACAAGAGCAGTCTTTCTATTATTACTTCGTATAATTATAGCAATATTAATCGGTTTAATAATGGCACGAATACCGAATCTATGATAGCTACTAATTATCTAAAAGGCGTTCTGAGTTTGGCTGGCAAGACATTTATTATTTTATTCCTTGTATTTATTCTGCTCGAAATAGTCCAGCGAAGCGGAATATTAACAAAGGCAATCAAGGTAATTGGAAAACTAATCGGCTTTGTTGGATACAAAAAAGAATCATCGGCACCTTTACTTGCTGGTATTCTTCTGGGAATAATTTATGGTGCGGGTGTAATTGACGATATGATTAAAGAGCAGAATATTGATAAGAAACAGGTTTTGTTAGTCTCAATATTTTTAGCAATGTGTCATGCAATTATTGAAGACACCGGATTATTTATGATGCTCGGTGCCAACTTTTTCTGGATAACAATACCCAGAATATTTTTAGCATTTCTTGTAACATTTATTTGCAGTAAAATCTTTATATAAGAAAAAGGGGCATTTCTGCCCCTTTCTTTTTATTAATAATATATCGTCTAAAAGAATAGACAACATCCACCTGAAGTTGTTCTTCGATACATTAGACCAAGACTTATCGACAAACTATTCTGAACTGTTGAAACCACTCTACTCGAATAATATGACCAATCCCAATCCTCAATTTTAGAAAAAGATATCCGGTATCGTGCATCTAAAATTAGTCTGAAATCATAAGTGCGTAGAAACATCACGCCCCCGCCTAAATTAATAACCGGTGCCAATCTTGAAGAACTATAAAGCCCTGAACTTGCTGAACCGTATCCAAATCCACCGCCCCAATACGGACAAACATCGGTCAAAGATGTTAACTTAAACGCAGAAATTTCAAAAGACCCGAAATTCGCATAACCACTCAAACCATAATAAGTATAAGCCATCTCAGCCATAAACTTGTCGGTTTCATAATTCGCACTAACTGCACCGCCAATTGGTACCCCCGAATTATCACCAAACCCGCTTATTGGAAACATTACCCCGATTCTGGTGCTGCCGGTAATAAACGATGCACGGCGAGATGGTTGTTCTGCTTCTTTTTTAATAATTTTCCCTACTTCAGCTGTCGCTTCTGATTTTTTTCGTTCAGCAACGCCTTTGGCAAGTCGTGATAATATGATATCAAAATCAGTGCCGGTTACAGAACCCAATCGGTCAGTAAATTCTACAGTTTTTGAACTGACATCAATCAGTTTGACTTCAATCAGAGTCTGGTCACCGAGCTTGCTCAGGTTACCGATAACTGCTTTTGAAGAATTTAACATTAATGCTTTTTCTGATGCCGAATTAATACCTTCTACCGGGTCATCGTTACCGATTGTATTTTTGATTTCATCAATATCAATTACGAAAAATTTTCCGGTTGCAGCAAGTTCTGAACGGAAAATCGAAGTTGCGGTTTTACCGGTTGCTTCATCTATTCCGGTTGTTGTGAAACTAAAAACAGCGGTTCTCGGTTCATTTGCGGCAAAAATCAGCGTTACCAGCATAAGCGATGTTACGATATATTTCATATATCCTCCTTTGTTACTAATTATCATAACTGCAATATTTTAATCAAAACTTATATTTTGTCAATAACAAATATTGATAGCAATTCAAAACAATATTCTAAATACTACAGTTCTTTTGGGAACAACATTGTAAATTCCTTGATTGTAATTTCTTTTACTTTATGCAGGACATTTTCATCGAGTTTCATTCTCTGCCACATCTCGATACTTTCTTTGAATCGTTGGGACAAAAGCGATTGGTCATTGTAGTATAGTTTTTTAAGATTGGCAAAACACTGACGGGTAAAATCTTTGTAACCTTGATAATAGACAAGCGGGACTTGTAATTCATTTAATAGTTTGTGCACTTCGTTTTCGACCTGCTCAATCATCATCCGGTATTTTAAAAAACCGACCACCATCTTTTTCTGTTTTTCGGTACTCGGCAGTTTGCGTCTGCTCAATTTTTTCTGCTCTCGTCGCACTATCTTATATATCATCCGATTGATGTAGTTTAAAAGTATCGGTCTGACGCCGGGTTTTTCCCAAGCCGAGGTATCAACGCCGGATTGGGCGCCGAATTTAAAACTCGCTTTAAAATATGAGATGCAAAATCCTGATAAATGGGCATCAAGTCCTTTCCGATTTTATGGTCAGAAAGATATTTGGCAAGTTCCCGCTCAATTTTAATTTCGAGTTTATCAAAATCGAGTTTCAGCGTTTTGATTTGATGCTTGATTTTATTGGCGTATAATGCGGTATCTCGGTCAATCTTTTTTCTGAGATTGGGTGTAATATCGCTCGGCATTTGCTCCATTATTTTCTGATGTCGTTCAGTAAATCTTAATCGGCTAAGTTTCGAAAAAAAGTCATTATATGAAGTATTGCACGCTTCCAGATATAAAATGATTGTATTAAATGATGGATTTTTAATTCGACCAGTTTCAAGATATGAAATGTATTTTTTACCAGATTTTGCTGAGAGTCCGATTTGTTTTGCTATTTCAGTTTGGGATAGGTTTGCTTTTTTCCGAATAGAAACAAGCAGTTCGGCAGCTTTTTTAGTAAAAACGGATTTATTTTTATCCATATAAAAGTCTATTCATATATAGACAAAAAATCAAGCGGAATTTTCTTGCAAGTTACTAATCCCCAAACCCTAATCTCTAATAACTGCTTCGGATGCTGTATAGTATAGGGAATCGGCTTGATTATCAAAAAAGGATATGAAAACTGCCTGAACTTAAATGTCGATTTTAATTTTTACTTGGCGTTCGATTTAAGAATCTATTTAGTTGTTTATCAAATCTACTTGAAAGTTACCCGAATGGATGCCTATCAAACTAATAATCGCATTATGATAAGCAAGGCCATTCATTACCAGGATATGTCAGTCAAAATGTCTATCAATTAGCAATTCAGATAGGTGATTATTAAGGTTAAATTTGAAATTGTGTTGGTTTACCACTGAGAAATTTATGGAAAAACCGCTGATTTTCCTAAAACGGTTGATAACAATAAAAATATCGTTTTGCCCGCAATTTATCAAAAAACTGTAAAATTCAAATACCCCCTATAAAAATTCACCCACTATACGAAATCAACAATAATATCCTGAATTATGATACTACAAATCAGCGACTTATAAATATTTCAGCAAGTAAAATTTACCCTTGACAAATCGTAATTTTCTGGTATAGTGGGTTAAAGTGGTGAAAAGTGGTGAACTATGAGTACTAACAGATTTCGAGGATACTTTAAGCACTCGGTTGATATGAAAGGCCGGGTGGCGATACCGACCGCTTTCCGTCGTGTCTTGCCGCCGGACAGCAATGAAGAATTGTTTCTGAATAAAGGCCGGGACAGCACAATCGAAGTCCATCCGTCCATTGAATGGGAAAACTTTGAAGACAACACTTTATTGCGTTTGAACCGGTTTCATCCCGAATCTTTGCGGCTGCTTCGTCAGATTCAGGGAAATGTGATGCCGGTCAAATTGGACGGGCAGGGACGAATTCTGATTCCCGGTGATTTTAAACAATATGCCAATATCAAGCAGGAAGTGGTTATCATCGGTATCGGCAATTTCTTTGAAATCTGGAATCCGGAAAATTACGAAGCGTTCAAAAAGCAAGCAGCTGAACATTACTTCTCTGATTTGGAAAAACTCAATCAATATCTGGAATACGGCAAAAACATAAAATCAAATGATTCGAAATGAACCCAATGATGACACCGATTTGCATTGAAAATAAAAAATCTGAATTTCACACCCCGGTGATGGTCAAGCAGGTTATATCATATCTTATCCCCGACTCCCCTGCTTTAAATACCATGGATAAATTGCCGATGTACATTGATGCGACTTTAGGCGGTGGCGGACATGCTCAGGCAATCCTTGAAAAAATCTCAAAGGGCATTGTAGTCGGACTGGATTGGGATGAAGACGCAGTCAAGTTTAGCCGAGACCGGCTCAAACAATATAACAATTTTTTTCCATATCACACCTCCTATACAGACATTGATAAAATTGTTGGTCAATTATCCGAATATTATCTGCAGGGCGTTCTGTTTGATTTAGGTGTCTCGTCGCATCAGATTACCTTGCCTGAGCGCGGTTTTAGTTACAGTGTTGAAGGACCACTCGATATGCGATTTGACCAATCACAAATCCGCACCACTGCCCAGCAAATTATTCAGCGCACCTCTGCCTATGACCTGGAAAAAATATTTTCCGAATTTGGCGAAGAACGGCGCGCCCGAAAAATCGCAGCCCAGATAACTACCCATCGTAATCAGATAAAAAACACCCGCACTTTAGCCGAAATAATCAAACAGGTTATGCCCGCTCACTTTCAGAATAAAACTCTCTCCCGAATTTTTCAAGCATTGCGAATCGTTGTCAATTCCGAATTAGCTAATATCAAAACCGGTCTTCAAAAAGCAATCCAACTTCTGCATCAGGGTGGTAGAATCATAGTTATATCCTA
>CAZXRM010000002.1:6548-23423 GCA_964642595.1 uncultured bacterium | reverse complement strand
AAAAAGGAGAAGAAAATGTCAGAAGAAATGAAACCCCAGCAGCAAATAAATGTCGAAATCGGCGAGAAAGAAGCCGAAGGAATTTTTTCTAATTTCGTGATGATTGCCCACTCGCCATCTGAGTTTATTATTGATTTTGCCCGCATCCTGCCCGGACTACCTAAAGCCAAGGTCTTTTCGCGGATTGTTATGACACCTCAGCACGCTATGTTATTGAAAAATGCATTGGAAGACAACCTAAAAAAATTTGAAGAACGCTTTGGCAAGATTAAATTAATCGGCAAAGAAGAAGCCAAAGGGTTTGGTTTTATGAGCAGCGGTGAAAAGCAGCAGTAAAATAAATAAAACATTAGATTTAATATTCAGAGCCGTTCAAAAACGCAATAAACGGGCGTATCTGGTCGGCGGTCCGGTGCGGGATTTTCTCTTGTTCGGACGAAAAGCAAAATTTGCCAAACAGGATTTAGATGTTGCGGTCACTGATTTTTATCAGGAAATCGGACAAGAATTAGCCAAGAAACTCAAAGCGAAAATTATCCGCTATCCGCAATTTATGACGATGACGCTCGAGCTGCCGGACCAAACCCACATTGATATTGCGCAGACCCGCAAGGAGATTTATCCTGCATCCGGAGCTCTGCCGATAGTTAGACCAGCACCAATCGAAGCCGACCTGCGGCGCCGGGATTTTACAATAAATGCGATGGCGATTGAAATCACCAAACCTTACCTGTATCGGGTCATCGAACTATTTGACTGCCAGTCGGATTTAAAACAAGGCATAATTCGGATATTACACCCCCGAAGTTTTTATGACGACCCGACCCGGATATTCCGGGCGGTTCGATTTGCGGTTCGGTTTGGTTTTGCAATTGAAAGTGAAACCAAACGATTGATGCGGCAAGCAATCAAAGATAATTTTCTCCAGTTGCTCTCGGGTGAGCGGATTTTATACGAATTAAAGATGATATTCAGAGAGAAAAAAGAGAGCGACATTCTGAAATCGTTACAGAAATATGGAGTGTTTATAAAACTTTACGGCGTCAGGTTTCCTTCGAAATTTTTCGAGACCAATAAACAGATTACTCTGACTGAGCAGAGTGATTATCAAGAGCAATTAAAACTTATCAATTTCTTTTATTATATACCAGTATCAAAATGGGACAAGTATCCGCTGGAAAAAGAGATTAGCAACTGCGTTAAGGCATTGCAAAATTTCTCATCGGCAAGAAAAAAGTTATTACGAGTACGAAAACCGAGTCAGATATATCAGATTTTAAAACCGATGCCCATACTAGCTTTAGAATTGTTATCTTTATCGGAAACAACACCGATTATGCGAAGACTCAAGCAATACTTAGATAAATATTCGAAGATAAAAATATTTACAACTGGTGAAACTTTACAGAAATTAAAAATTCCGCCCGGACCACAATATACCGAAATTCTTACCGAACTACTGGAATTAAAACTCGACGGCAAAATTAAGACGAAACAAGATGAAATAAAGTATATTAAAAATAAATATATTTGAGATACGATGGAAATACGGTAGAGATATGATGGAGATGCGATAGAGATACGATGGAGATACAATAGAAATACTATGGAAATACGATAGAAATATGGTGATATGGAATTAACCGATTTAGAAATATATAACTTAGCAATGGAATTATCTGATATTGCCTGGCAGAATTATGTTGAGTTAACTTGGCAAGATAAGAAAGTCATCGGTAACCAATTTATTTCTGCGGTTGATTCGATCGGAGCGAATATTGCAGAAGGATTTGGTCGTTATCATTTCGCGGACCGGAATAAATTTAATTATAATGCACGAGGTTCTTTGCACGAGTCTTTTTATTGGTTGCAGTTATTGCAAAAGAGAAGTAAAATATCTAAAGAGCAATTTGAACATATTAAAGAGAAGTTAACTAATTTAAGTGTTAAACTTAATAATTACATACTATCTACTAAAAAACTGAAAGAGACGAGCTAAATAACAATGTATCTCAATTGTATATCAATCATATCTCAACTGAATATCTAATGAATTTCTCTTTACTTTTTTTATCCGCACCGGCAATTTTATTCGGCTTGACTATTCACGAGTATGCGCACGGACTGATTGCTTTGAAACTGGGCGACCCGACCGCAAAGTATGCCGGGCGGTTAACTTTAAATCCCTTGAAGCATTTAGACCCAATCGGTACACTCTGCCTGTTTCTCTTCCGGTTTGGCTGGGCAAAACCAGTGCCGATAAATCCATCTTATTTTCATAATCCGAAGCGGGATATTTTATTGTCATCATTAGCCGGACCGGGCGCAAATTTTCTGGTCGCAATCGCATTCGGAATAATCTTACGGATAATAAATCTGACCATACCATCGAGTAGTTTTGTCATTGTTATTTTGCAGATGTTTGTCTTTTTCAACTTGATTCTTGCAATCTTCAATTTAATTCCAATACCGCCACTTGACGGTTCGAAGATTCTGTATTATCTTTTACCTCAGAGTATGGCACAGAGTTATATGCAAATCGAGCGTTACGGAATGTTTATTCTGATGGGCATTATCGTACTTGGTTCAGTTACTAATATATCAATCTTCGGCTCGTTCATCTTTCCGATTGTTAAATTATTGTCAACCGTTATTGTCGGGCAAAGTATTATATGAAAAAGAAACCACAGATTACACGGATTAGACCGATTAAAAAGTTAAAAGTAAAATCCGTTAAATCAATTAAATCCGTGGTTAAAATGATATGAGAAGCAGAACAAAACACGACGGCACCAAAGCAAGGCAGATATTTTACATTATTGTAATTGCAATTGCGTTGTTTGTGCTGGTCAGCGTATTTCTTTCGCATTTTGGCAATCGAACAATCGGTGGTGTTGTCGGCAACCGGATTACCAACTGGCTAGTTTTCTGGTTCGGATTTTGCGCATCGGCAGTTCCGATTCTTTTAATCATAATTGCGCTCGGGCAAATCGGGCTTGAGCATGTTAAAAAACATCTATTGGTCATAATCATCTGGCTGATTGCAATCTTTTTATTCAGCAGTTATCTTTCTTTCTCGGTCGGGCGCGTCAGCAGTCTTTCTAATTACGGCGGACTTTTCGGGTTATGGTTTGCCAAAATCGGGTTTTTCCATTTTGGTTATATTCTGACTTTTCTTTTCCCGCTGCTTTTACTGTACGGATTAATTCCGGCAATTCGCAATCAGGAGAAAAACCCTTATCTGAAAAATTGTATTTTTGCAGTTATCCTGGCAGTTTTATTGCAGCTGACCATCGCATTTTTGTTTCCCAGCAGTTATTGGCAGGTCGTTGCGAATAAACAAATCTTTATCGGCGGAAGCATCACCCGGGCATTTATTAAATGGCTGCGTTATCTGATTGGAACCTGGGGGACTCTGGTTGTGCTGGTCTCGCTGTGGGTGATATTTGTTCTAATCTACAGCCATGTGCTGAAAGTTATACAGCCAATCGGAACATTTTTTAAGAATCTTTTTGTTCTTTGTGGCAAAGGGATGTGGTGGCTCTTAAAAAAGATATTTAAGTTTATCACGGGTATTATCACAATCAAAAGAGTCGAGCCCAAACCGAAAAGAGAACCGCCGGTTACAGAAACCTCTAAACCAGAACCAATGATTGAGCCGACACCGACTTTGTTTGAACCGCCCAAGATAACGACCGAAAAAATCAAGAAAGAAGAGAAACACGCGCCGAAAATTCCGATTAGTTTTGACGAGCAGCAGTTTCAGAACGAATTTCTCGCTTCGCTCGATAATCCGCCCGAGGAAAAAATCACGGTTGACCAGAAAGGATTAGAGCAGGAAGGTCAGGTGCTGATTGAAAAGTTAAAGGAATTCGACATTGACTGCCGGGTCACGGAAATTCTGACCGGTCCGATGATTACCCGGTTTGAACTTGAGCCGGCACCGGGCGTAAAAATCCAACGTATTGAAAACTTAGCGGATGATTTGTCGTTATCGCTCAAAGCCGAGCGTATAAGAATTTTAGCGCCAATTCCGGGTAAAGCAGTAGTGGGTATTGAAGTGCCGAATAAGTACCGAAGGATTGTTTATCTTAAAAATGTGCTGAAGACCGACGAGTACACTTCCAAAACCTCGCCTTTGACTTTTGCTCTGGGCGAGACAATTACCGGCGAGCCGCTTGCTGCGGATTTAAGAGAGATGCCGCATGTCTTGATTGCGGGCACGACCGGTTCGGGCAAAAGCGTTTGCATAAATACGATGATTACCTCGATAATTTTTCGCTCGTCGCACAATGATGTGAGATTTTTAGCGATTGACCCAAAACAGTTAGAACTACCGGTGTACAATCCGATTCCGCATCTTCTAAACCCGACCACGATTGACCCAAAACACGCAATCAAAGAACTGGACCGCATCATTGCAATTATGGAAGCGCGATATGGTATCTTTGCCAATCTGGGAGTAAGGGATATTGCCGGTTATAATCAGATTGCCCAGAAAGAAGGACTTGAGAAAAAGCCGTACATTGTTGTTATAGTTGATGAACTTGCGGATTTGATGATGCGGGCACCAACCGAGATTGAAGAGAAGATTACGAGATTGGCGCAGATGTCAAGAGCAGTCGGAATTCATCTGGTGCTGGCAACCCAGCGTCCGTCGGTTGATGTTATTACCGGATTAATCAAAGCAAATTTCCCGTGCCGGATTGCGTTCCAGGTTGCATCAAAAACCGACTCGCGCACGATTCTTGATATGAACGGTGCCGAAGCGCTGCTGGGCAGGGGTGATATGTTATTTCTGCCGCCGGGTAAAGGTGAACCATTAAGACTGCACTGCGCTTTTGTGTCAGCCCAGGCAACCAAAAGAATTGTTGATTTGTGGACACGGCGTTATCTGACTGAAAGATTAACCGGACTGGTGCCAAAACCAGCGGAAATGGCGCAGGAGATTGTTGCAAAACAGGTCGGCGATGTGCTGATTGATAAGGAAAAGGCATCGCTCAAACGCAAGCAGGAAGTGTTTTATTCAATCGTGCCGGAAAATATCGCCGAGCAACTCTGGTCACAGGATTATTATTCGATGTTGTCCGAAGAAGTGGATATGCCGAAGACGACCAAACCTGAGAGTGCGGAAACCAGTCGGGAAATTGACGAGTTATTTGAACAGGCAGCACGAATCGTTTTCCGCCACCGTGAGGCATCGGTTTCAATGCTGCAAAGACGGCTTGATATCGGTTGGGCAAGAGCCGGACGCATCATTGACCAGCTTGAGCAACTAGGGATTGTCGGACCTTATGTCGGTTCAAAATCAAGAAAGGTTATGATTCAGAGCGAAGAAGAACTGGAAAAAACCCTTGCCGTTTTAAAAGGCGGACCACAGCCGCCTCCCAAATAATTACATTTAAAATTTTATTCTTAATATTTAATGTTTCTATTTTGATGTCTATATCCACTTTTTCATATCTGACCTGATGACAGTTTTCAACCAATCTATGATTCGTCAAATTATGACCTGTTTGTGCTGAATTTACTTCTCATATTACGCACATTAATAAACATAGATTTACCCGCCGATTTAGAAGTTCAAAAACACGCACAAATAGAGTTTTTAATTGCTGTTCTTTTCCGATTTTCTCCTCCCTTGCTACTCGACGCTTTGCGCCATATACCCCATACCTCCCCTTGTTTTTAGGGATTTTGGGTTAGGGGTTGGAGATTAGTGAGTTAGGCTGAATAATAGCTCAAAAAGTATGTGACAGATTTGTGACATTTTTACAAACATAATTTATATATTCTTGACTTAGTGTTTTTCTCTAGATAAAATTATAAATGCAGATTAAACTACCATACGGCAAAGAAGAAATAGTACTTGAAATACCAGAAAAGAACCTGCTGTGTGTTTTAAAACCGCAGCAGGTATCTTCAAAAATAGAAATTGATACTCCTGTACTTCAAAATAATCTTAAGGAGTTTTTAGCTAACAGCAAAAGAATCCTGATTATTGTTAATGATTACACCCGACCAACACCAACCGAGACTATTATCTCAATGATTGAGCCAGTAATCAAAGATTATGATTTACAGTTTATTGTTGCCTGTGGTTCGCATCGGGCACCGATTGATGATGAGTTTATTCAGATATTCGGCAGATATTATAATATATATAAGGATAGAATTTTGGTACATGATGCTAATGATAATGCAAAATTGACATTTTTAGGTAAAACCCGTAGGAATACACCGGTCTGGTTGAATTCGGCAATCTGGGAAGCAGACAAGATTATCTCAATCAATTCAGTTGAACCACATTATTTTGCCGGGTTTACTGGTGGCAGGAAATCGTTTTTACCAGGTGTTGCGGGACTGGAGACAATTACTGCCAATCATAAATTATCACTTCAGCCACAAGCCAAGACTTTGGCACTTGAAGGAAATCCGGTGAACGAAGATATGAATGAAATTGCCCAAATGATGCCAAGGGATATTTTTTCTGTTCAAGTAGTAATTGACGATAATCATAAACTTTTTTCGATTCGATATGGCGATATTTTTGAGTCAGAAAAGCAGGCAATCGAGGATGCAAAGAAGATATTCTGCGTGCCAATCCAAGAGAAAGCAGATATAGTCATTGCCTTAATTCAAGAACCCTATGATGTAAATTTTTATCAATCCCAAAAAGGAATGGAGAATGCCAAGCTAGCATTAAAAGATAAAGGTATTATGATTGTTGCATCAAAATGCCGCAAAGGGGTCGGCGACGACGAGTTTATCAAGACAATTGCTTCGTGTCAATCACCTAATGATGTGATTGAAAAAGTAGCTAAGGATTTCAAGTTAGGTCGACACAAGTCAGCAAAATTAGCCGAAACAATGCAATGGGCTGAAATCTGGACGGTAATGCCGATTGATGATAATGTTGTAAAAAGTGTGTTTATGACACCTTTTTCGGATGTGAATGAAGCTTTACAAAAAGCGATAGAGAAAAAGGGCAAAGATGCAAAAATTCTAATATTGTCCGATGCGAGTTTGACGGTTCCGTTAATTTGCTGAGTTACTAACTGGCAAAGTGGCTATGATGTTAGTTGTGTACGACAAAAATTACCACTTGACTGGTTGTTGCGTCAAAACCGCGAATAGATGTACCATTGCGGTCCATTCCAATTAATCCCCAAAGTTGAACGCGACCAGTGCCCGGTGGACTATATGTCCCGAATCTCATTTCGCCGGGTTCGTAATCATAATCGTCATTGGGTCCGCCGACATCGGTATTGACAACCGCATCCGGAGTGTCATACCAATCAGGATTGAAATTGTCCGGTTCCAATTCTTCTCCGGTCCACGGGTTAGTCGGTAATTTTCCGCCAATTGGCGGGTCGGCATCCGGGTCCCCTCCTGGAAAGTATGCACCATAATCATCTTCATAAAAATAGTCGGTATATTCACCTTTTTCAAAGTAATAATTTTCCACCGCAACTGCGACATTATGCATATTTACTTTTTGAGCGGTAATCCGAGCCCGCTCTTTTATAATACTGAAATTGGGAACCGACAAGGAGATTAAAAGACTGATGATAAAGATTACAGTAAGAAGTTCAATTAAAGTAAACCCGGTTTCTTTTTTCATTTCATACTCCTGTTTGATATATAATAATTTTATCGTATTATAATAATATGTCAAGAGTTTTAACAATCACTAAGAAAGGGATTGACAACTTGTATTATTTTATTATAATGTATGATTATTATGATTAAAGACCAATTAAAACGACGACACTTAAGAATCAGAAAGAAAATCAGCGGGACTAAAGAAAAACCCCGTTTATGCGTGAATCGAAGCAATAAACATATTTACGCAATCCTGATTAATGATTTAACGCATAGAGTCATCACGACCGTGTCTTCGGCAAGTGAAGGATTATCTAAAGAGCAGCTGAGTACGGACAAAAAAGATAAAGGTAAATTAACCGGCAAGAGCGCAGTTGCATTTCAGGTTGGTGCTCTATTAGCCGAAAAAGCCAAATCAATGGGCATAAACGAGGTCGTTTTTGACCGCGCTGGTTATCGCTATCACGGAAGAATCAAAGCAATTGCGGATGGCGCAAGAAAGGGAGGCTTAAAATTTTAGAAGATACAACACTCCAACCGGCTCAAGAATTCATTGAACGGGTTATTTATATAAAGCGCATATCGAAAGTTGTTAAAGGTGGTAAAAGAATGCGGATTGCCGCAGGCGTAATTGTCGGCGACGGACAGGGTAAAGTCGGCATCGGACACGGAAAATCCGAAGAAGTCGCTTTAGCGGTTCGCAAGGCATCCAGCCGCGCCAAGAAAAATTTAATTCAGATTGCTCTTGCCGGGAGTACGATACCGCATCCGATTCAGGGGAAATACAGTGCAAGCAAAGTGCTCTTAAAACCAGCCCCTGAAGGAACTGGTTTGATTGCCTGCTCACAGGTGCGGGCAGTAATCGAAGCGCTCGGTCTGAAAGATATTTATACGAAATCACTCGGTTCCAATAATCCATATAATCTTGCGGTCGCAACTTTGCGGGGGCTGAAACAACTCAGGACCCCGGAAGAAATCGCAATTATCCGCAATAAACCAGTTGAGCATATTATATCAAAGAAAAGAACAGTAGTACTTGAGAAAAATGAAGAAACTGAAAGTAACATTAGTTAAAAGTGTAATTGATTCCAAGCCGGTGCATCAAAAGAATGCGCGGGCATTAGGACTCAGGAAATTGAATGCTACCCGAATTCATAACGATACACCGATGATTCGCGGTATGATTACAAAAATCAGACATTTAGTAAAGGTCGAAAATGTTGAATAAATTACAGCCAGCAAAAGGTGCCCGCCACCGCCGAAAGCGGATTGGCTGCGGACCGGGTTCAGGTCACGGTAAAACATCCTGCCGAGGTCATAAAGGCGCCGGTTCCCGTAAAGGGACTGAGTATGATGCAAGATTTGAAGGCGGTCAGATGCCTTTATACCGGAAAATCCCGAAGCGCGGATTTACCAATTGCAACCGAATCGAATACGAAGCCGTGAATTTAGGCGATATCAGCCGGGTAAAATT
This sequence comes from uncultured bacterium, assembly GCA_964642595.1. Lineage (GTDB taxonomy): Bacteria > Hydrothermota > Tepidihabitantia > Tepidihabitantales > CAIPLT01 > CAIPLT01. The sequence goes on along the minus strand of CAZXRM010000002.1, from coordinate 14,344 downwards.
AGAGGGCGATATCAATAAGGAAATTTTAAGAAAAGCCGGATTAATCCGCAGAAATCTGCCGATTAAGATTCTGGGTACAGGCGAGATTACGGCAAAAGTTACAATCCATGCGGATGCGATATCCGAATCAGCACTTAAAAAACTACAAGCCGCTGGCGGTAAGTTTGAAAAGATAGTCTAATATGTTACAGAACGTCCCCAATATTTTTAAGATTCCGGATTTACGGAGAAAGATTTTAATTACGCTCGGATTGGTCGCGGTTTACCGTTTGGGCGGTCATATTCCGACCCCGGGCATCAACGGTCCGGCATTAGGACTTTTATTATCCCAGATGCGGGGAACGGTATTCGGTCTTTATGATATTTTTGTCGGCGGTGCATTATCCCGCGCATCAATTTTTGCCCTGGGTATTATGCCTTACATCTCGGCATCAATTATTTTCCAGTTGCTCGGCTCAGTATTCCCATATCTGGAAAAATTACAGAGAGATGAAGATGGCAGAAAGAAAATTAATCAATATACGAGATATGCGACAGTGGCATTAGCGGTTGTTCAAGCATCAACTATTGCAGTTTATTTGGAAGCACAGCCGCCAACCGCAGTTGGTCCGCTCGTAGTCGGCGGCGGATTTTTCTTCAGATTGTTAACAATATTAACGATGACGGCCGGTACGATATTTGTGATGTGGCTTGGCGAACAGATTACCGATAAAGGAATCGGTAATGGTATTTCGTTTATCATCTTTGTCGGATGTATTGATAGTATTCCACAGGATTTTGGACGGACGATTCAGATGATGCGCGCCGGTGAAATTTCCTGGTTCTTATTACTGGTCATAGCGGCAATTGTCTTTGGTGTGTATGCCGGTGTCGTGCTGATGACCCAGGCAATGCGTAAAATTCCGGTTCAATATCCAAAACGAATCGTTGGCCGAAAAATGTACGGCGGCCAGTCAACTTATGTCCCCTTGCGAATTAATACCGCCGGTGTTATTCCAATCATCTTTGCCCAAAGTTTGATTGTCTTCCCATCAACGATAACATCGTTCATTAAAGTTCCCTGGCTTCAAAGCGTCTCGCAATTTATCCGGCCTGGTGCCTGGGCATATGAAGTATTATATGCAATTCTGATTATTTTCTTCACATATTTCTATACTTCGGTTGTATTTAATCCGAGAGATATGGCGGATAATATGCAGAGATACGGCGGTTTTATTCCTGGTATTCGCCCTGGTCCAAACACGGCAGCATTCATTGACCGCAGTCTTTCTTTGTTGACTCTACCCGGTGCTCTGTTCTTGGCGTTTATGGCGCTTTTACCAACATTTATGATGCACTCGATGCGCGTACCGTTCTACTTTGGCGGTACAACGCTTTTGATTATCGTCGGTGTTGCACTTGATACAATTCAGCAGATTGAATCGCATCTGGTAATGCGTCACTACGAAGGTCTGTTAAAGGGTTCAAAAATCAAGGGTCGCCGATAAATTAAACTAATCCTAATAAATTTTTTACCATTCTTGACAGTCTGTTATTTTTAGGTATATTAATTTTCTAATGGTAAATGTCGCAGTACTTTTCACGGCCGGCACGAATTGCGATGCAGAGACAATTCTTGCTTTTCAACTGGCCGGTGCAAATGCTGAGCGTGTCCATCTCAATCTTCTTAAGAAAAAGAAACACATTTTAAAGGAATATCAGATATTAGTCATTCCCGGCGGATTTACTTATGGTGATTATATCAGTGCGGGAAAGATTTTAGCCAATGAGTTAAAATATATATTAGAAGACAGCGTTAACGAATTTATCGGACAGGGTAAATTAATTATCGGAATTTGCAACGGATTTCAGGTGCTGGTTAAAGCCGGAATTTTGCCGGGCTTTGAAAACAAAAGGAAACCACTGATTACACCGATTACACGGATTAAAGAAAATCATAATAAAAATCTATTAAATCCGTCCAATCCGTGGTTAAAAAAATATCCCAGGTCATATTTCTCAAAGCAGACTGTTACCTTGGATACTAATGACTCAAACCGGTTTGAGTGTCGTTGGATTTTTCTTACAACCAATCCGAAAAGTCCGTGCGTTTTTACAAAAGATATGAATAGAGTTATTTCAGTACCGGTTGCTCATGCCGAAGGTAAATTTATTGTTGATAATAAGAAAACTTTAGATAAAATAATAAGTAATAACCAGATTGTTTTTACTTATTGTGATGAAAATGGCAAGAAAGCAAAATATCCGTATAACCCGAATGGCTCGGTTGCGGATATTGCGGGTATCTGTGATGCGAGCGGAAGAATTTTTGGTTTGATGCCTCACCCAGAGCGGGCTTCTTCGATTTATCAATATCCGGATTGGCACACGAGAAAAAATGTCAATGAACCGGACGGATTAAAAGTGTTTGTCAATGCGGTGAATTATGTCAAAGAAAACCTGTAAGAAAAACGTGTCGCCAGCCGCTAACCGCCGACCGCTTAACGGTGGAAAACGAACAGCGGAAAGCGGAGAGCGGATTCTTCAGCACCCTATTTTAACTTTTACCAAAGGGAAATTAGTCAAGTTCTATTTTGAAGGCAAGCAACTAGAAGGTTATGAAGGTGAGCCGATTGCCGCAGCATTAATTGCAAACGGCATTAAGGTATTCAGAATTACGGAAAAGATGAAGCGACCAAGGGGATTTTTCTGCGCAGTCGGAAAATGTTCTTCCTGTTTAATGACAGTTGATTCTAAGCCGAATGTGATGGTTTGCATCGAACCGCTGAAAGAAGGAATGAAGGTCACTAGGCAAATTGGTAGAGGGAAACTGATATAAGATGATAAATCCTAAATCCGAAACTCTAAATCCTAAACAATATCAAAGTACCAAATCTCCAAAATCAAAACCCTATGACTTAGAAGAACGAACATTACAATATGCTAAGTTAGTAATTCAATATTGTCATAAATTACCAAAAACTGTGACAAACTTAGAGATTGTTAAACAATTAGTTCGTTCTGCTGGTTCGGTTGGAGCAAATTATATTGAAGCAAATGAATCTTTGGGCAAAAAAGATTTCTTCTTAAGAATAAAAATCTGTAGAAAAGAAGCAAAAGAAAGCAGATATTGGTTGAATCTCAGCGAATCCCGACCAGAAAACATTTCAGAAAAAGAATCTTTAATCCAAGAATCAACCGAGTTAATGAAAATATTTGGCTCAATTATAGAAAAAGGTAAATGAAATTAAGAATATTTAAATTTAGAAATTTGGATTTGTTTAGAGTTTCGAATTTAGTGCTTAGGATTTTTACTAATATTTATTCATTCTGCGGTGTGAACAGGGGAGCGTATCATTAATGCCAATTAAATTTGACCGTGCAAGTGATATTTGTATTGTTGGTGCTGGTCCAGCCGGAATGTGTGCGGCAGCGGTTGCCGCAGAACTTGGGGCAAAGGTTTTAATCATTGACGACAACCCGATTGTCGGCGGGCAGCTAATCAAACAAACCCACAAGTTTTTTGGCTCGAAAAGCCATTTTTGCGGAGTCCGGGGAATTGATATTGCTAAGATTTTAGAAGATAAAATTAAGAGTGATAAGATAACTTTGATGTTCGATGCTTCGGTTATTGGATATTTTGAAGATAATATTTTAGGCTTGATTAAGGGTGACCAGTTTAGTAAAGTTTATGCCCAGAAAATAATCTTTGCTACGGGTGCAGCAGAAAATTTAATTGCGTTTCCGAATAACGATATTCCAGGTGTGTATGGTGCAGGTGCGGTTCAGACTTTGATGAATGTGCACGGTGTTAAACCAGGGAAAAGAGCATTAATGGTCGGCTCAGGCAATATCGGTCTGATTGTCTCTTATCAGATGATGCAGGCAGGCATTGAAGTTATCGCCTTGATTGAAATAATGGACAAGATTGGCGGATACAATGTCCATGCCGCAAAACTGAGAAGACTGGGCGTTCCAATTTTAATTTCGCATACAATAAAATATGCAACCGGCAAGGATTATGTTACGGGTGCAGTTATCGTCAAAGTCAATAAAAAATGGCAGCCGATTAAAGGAACTGAGAAAAAACTGAAAGTTGATATGATTTGCCTGGCAGTCGGTCTTACGCCATTATCCGAACTTTTATCAATGGCTGGATGCAAGATGGTCTATGTTTCAGAACTGGGCGGCAATGTTGCCTGGCATGATGAAAATCTGGAGACCTCGAAAAAAGGAATTTATGTTGCGGGCGATGTATCAGGTATTGAGGAAGCGTCAACCGCAATGCTTGAAGGTAGAATCGCCGGTGCCTGTGCTTATGAAAGCTTATATGGTAAAAATGATAAAGCACAAGAAATTATTGCAGAAGCGAAAAAGGAACTCTCAGAAATCCGTCAGGGACCATTCGGCACCAGACCAAGACAGGGCAAAGAAAAACTGGCAACTATTTCAATTTAATATCTTACCACGCTAACGAAGCGATGCAAAGCACAGACACGAAAATGTTTTTGTTTCGTGTTTTCGTGATTTCTTAGTATTGGTGAAATTCTATCGTTTCGAAACCTTGAATCTCTTCCTGGTGTTTTGCCCGACAACCTGTTAACCGACATATTGGACTTACTGATAATCCTCCTTTTTCACTTTTACTGACACTTATATAAATTAGCTAATTTAGAAGTGTGTTTACTAAATTTATCAGAAACATAAGTAGAAGTATTTTTACAAAGTTTATTAAAAGTTCTTTTTCCCTTTGCAATAAACCATTTTCTTCACGCTCTTGTTCACTCAGGGGCTACCCCCCCTATCTTCATAGCTTATAGCGATTAGCATATGGCTTATAGTAACTTACAGAAAAAATCAACTCAAAAAATACTCTACTTATAAATAGAGTATGTAAGACATTAAATTTTAGATATTTAGATAAAATTTGCCTGATTTTGATTGTAATTTTCAGGTTGAGTTTGTTTTAAATCCTGCAATTATAAATACTTAAAAATTAAAATCGCAGATTCGCCTTATTTTATCGGTGTGCTGGTGGTGTGGTAATTGTAATTAATCAAAAATCAAATAGTTGCAATCAATGTGATACAGTGTTGAAAATTGCTTTCTTCTCTGTATCAACGAATCTCTCGCTTTTTCAATATCCGATATTTTAATTGTAATAACTGGTGTATCAGATTTAAAAACAAAAAAGTAATGTGTTTTATTTTTGTACCACATAATAACTTCCGAAGGTTCAATAAAAACACCTAATCCTTCGTATTCCTGCCATAACGGAGAGTTAAAGTTTACTTCTTCGTATTTATCTAACTGGGTCGAATCAATTATAATTCGGTTAGCATCAATGTAATTATCTATTAACACTAATTTGTTGTTATTTTTCTCGACGCGCAATTCATTTGATTCGAGCAAAGGAAACGCATAAGATATATTGTTTTCGATAAAATAATTGTCGATATTTAAGGTTTCGTTCGTGGACACATCTCTTTGCCAATCTCTAAGGGTAGTCGTATCTCGATATGAAATTTTTTGGATAAGCGTTGATTCTTCTAATTTTTTGTTTGCCAGGTCATATTTACATAAATATAAATAATGATAATAACGATAATATGAAGAAGGGTAATCTCGGATTGATAAATAGGTGTAATAGTGTGAATCAGTATAACCGACTAAGGCTTCTTTGACGCTGACCATGCGTTCTGGGCTAGCGTATGATATTGATTTAATACAAATTAAAAAAATCAGCAAAAAATAAATATTGATTTTCGTCATATGTTTCTCCTCTTTCTGGAAAGTAAATATATCGTCCATATTATTGATGTTGATTTTTCAAACAATTATAAAATATAAATAGGCATTGTCAATATAGAGCAAATCTATTATGTATTCTTAATGGAATTAGATTAATTCTTGACTTTCGGCTAAAAATCTATAATATAATAATGTATAAATTTAAAATCTTGGGACCGATGCGGTCTTAAGTTTTTATAAGAAATCCGTTTCGGATGAAAATCTGTGAAACCCAGCACCTGAGCAAAGCTCGATGCTGGACTTGTCCCGCACCGAAATAAATTTCTGGTGCGGGGTCTTGTGGTTTCATTAGTAAATTTCGGAGGATGTAGTGAAAGAATATAGTGCAGATAAGATTATTAATCTTGGATTTTTTGGCCACGGCGGTTGCGGTAAAACCTCAATCGCAGAAGCAATTTTGTATTTGTTAAAACAGAATACCCGGTTGGGACGGGTTGACGATGGTACATCGATATTCAATTACGATGAAGATGAAATTACCCGTAAAATCAGTATCAATCTTGCCTTAGGTTACGGCGAATATAAGGATTGCTATTTTAATTTAGTTGATACGCCGGGTTATGCGGATTTTGTCGGCGAGGTTTTCTCGGGTCTTAAAGCAATTGACTGCGCAACAGTCGTGATTGACGCCAGTTCCGGTATCGAAGTCGGAACCGAAATGGTCTGGCGTTATATCAATAAAGAAGAACTGCCCCGCTTGATTTTTGTCAATAAACTGAAAAGAGAACACTCGGACTTTTATAAGATTTTAGACGAAGTTATTAAAGAATGGGGAAGCGGTGTCTGCCCGTTGTTTTTACCAATCGGCAAAGAAATGGGATTTGAAGGTGTAGTCAGTATTTTGGACAACAAGGCATATTCATATAAAGACGGTCAGCGTAAAGAAGTGCCGGTGCCGGATAGCGTCAAAGACCAGATTGCTACTTACCGCGAAAAGATTATCGAAGCCGCATCCGATGTTAATGAAGCAATAATGAATAAGTATCTGGAAGGCGGTGAGATTACATCCGAAGAATTAAAACCAGCCATCAAAGAAGGAATAAAATTACACAAGATTTATCCGGTTCTGTGCGGCGATGCTTATGCCAATATCGGCATTGATATTCTTTTGGATTTTGCAACCGATGTCTTACCTGGTTTATGTTTGAGTCGTATAATCAAAGGCACAGATTTAAAGAAAAATCAAGAAATAACTAAAAATGTTGACCCCCAAGGGCAACCGATTGTTTTTGTCTTCAAAACTGTATCAGAACCGCATATCGGTGATATGAATTATGTTCGAGTTTTGTCGGGCACGCTCGAATCCGGTAGTACTTTATTAAATGCAACGGTCGAGCGGGAAGAGAAGATTAATCAGATTTATTATGTTAAAGGTAAAGAGCGGACCGAGACCAATAAACTGCGCACCGGTGAAATTGGCGCTTTAGTGAAACTGAAGCAGACCAAAACCTCAGACACTTTGACCAGTACTCAGGAGCAAATCAGACTGCCGAAAATTGAATTCCCATTACCGTCAATATCAATTGCGATTGTGCCTAAATCCAAAGGTGATGAAGAAAAGGTTTCCAATGGTTTGTCCAGACTGCACGAAGAAGACCCGACTTTTACATATGCTTATGAAAGTGAACTCAAACAGCAGATAATTTCAGGTTTGGGTGAATTACATCTGGATATTGTCATCGGACGGTTAAAGAGAAAGTTTGATGTATCGGTTGACCTGGAAAAACCGCGCGTGCCATATCGGGAAACGATTATGAAAAAAGCCGAAGCCCAGGGAAAATATAAAAAGCAATCGGGCGGACGCGGTCAGTACGGCGATGTCTGGTTACGCTTAGAGCCGAAAGAACGCGGTGGCGGTTATGAGTTTGCCGATGAAATCTTTGGTGGCGCAGTGCCATCAAAGTATATTCCGTCCGTGGAAAAAGGCGTGGTCGAAACAATGGCAACCGGCGTTTTAGCCGGTTATCCGGTAATTGACCTTAAGGCGACAATTTATGATGGTTCGT
>CAZXRM010000002.1:0-6448 GCA_964642595.1 uncultured bacterium | reverse complement strand
ACCCTGAACGCAGTGAAGGGTCTCAAATTTAAGTGTAAGTTGATAATAACGGAAAAAGAGATTCTTCGCCTTCGCTCAGAATGACATAGAGCGAAACTTTTAACATTTAAATTTTGGATTTGTTTAGAATTTAGGATTTAGTGCTTAGAATTTATAAAAAGATATGCCTGTAAAAATTACCGACGAATACTTTATGAGGAAAGCGATGGATTTAGCCGAAAAAGGTCGGGGTTTTGTTTCGCCTAATCCATTGGTCGGTGCGGTCATTGTTAAAAATAATAAAATAATCGGGCAGGGTTATCATAAAAAATTCGGTGATGCCCATGCCGAAATAAACGCTTTAAAAAATGCCAGAGCGTCAGTAAAAGGCGCAACTTTGTATGTCACTTTAGAACCTTGCTGTTACTGGGGTAAAAAGACACCACCCTGCGTGCCGGCGATAATTGACGCGGGCATTAAGAAAGTTGTGATTGGAACATTAGACTGCAATCCAAAAGTCTGCACAAAAGGAGTCGCTGATTTAAGAAAAGCCGGGATTCAAGTAAAAGTTGGTGTGCTACGAAAGGAAGTCGAACAGCAGAACGAATCTTATTTTAAGTATGCTCAAAAAGGCAGACCATTTGTTATACTAAAACTCGGTCTTTCATTAGATGGCAGAATTGCGACGAGTACCGGTGAGTCAAAATGGATTACAAATCCCGAGAGCCGTTTGTTTGGGCAGGAATTAAGAAAACAGGCAGATGCGATTCTGGTTGGTATTAATACGATATTAAAAGACAACCCAAGACTTACTTGCCGAATTGCTTCAAAGAAATCATTAATTAAAGTGATTTTAGACCCTAATTTATTAACACCGCCGCGTGCCAATGTATTAAAAGGCAAATGTTTGACTTTAATTTTTGCTAATAAAAACAGCCGTTCGGTCTTGCTGGGTAGAAGGAAAAATTTTGAGATAATTAGAACAGAATGCGATGAGAATGATTTACTGTCCTGGAGCGATGTATTGAAAGAACTGGCTAAAAGAAATATCGCATCAGTGCTGATTGAAGGTGGAGCGCAGATTGCGAGTTCGGCTTTGCAGGCAGGGATTGTTGATAAATTATACTTGATGTATGCACCGAAGATTTTAGGCAAAGGGATATCATTTTCCGACTATCTGAATTTAGAAGGACTCAAATCAGCAATTCAAATAAAAAATTATAAAATTATCAGTTCGGGAAAGGACTTTATTTTACAGGCATATGTTCACCGGAATAATTGAAACAATCGGGAAAATTACACGAATTGAAAACAAAAGCAATAATCGTATTTTCTCAATCCAGACGCCAATTACCAAAGATATAAAAGTGTCAGATAGCATTGCGATTGATGGATGTTGTTTGACTGTGATCGATGCGAGCAAAGATATTTTCAAAGTGGAAGCGATATCAGAAACCTTAAAAACAACAACACTCGGACAATTAAAAATAGCTAACTTTGTTAACTTAGAGCGAGCAAGACAGGTTAATGACCGATGGGAAGGACATATTGTGCAGGGGCACATTGATGAGAAAGCAAAGATTACCAATATTCAAAAAAGACCGGCTTCGATAACATTAGAGATTCAGGTATCAAAACCGGGCGTTAAAAACATTGTGGAAAAAGGGTCGATTGCTATTGATGGGATAAGTTTAACGATTGCCAGAATAAAAGGGCAGAAAATAAGCGTTAATGTTATTCCTTATACATTTGCCAATACAACACTCAAATATAAAAGAATTGGTGAATCGGTCAATATTGAATTTGATGTGATTGGAAAATATGTCCGAAAAATTATCAATCAGAGAAGTTAAAGCTAAATCAATTCTCAATAAAACCGGTATTCCGGGAATGAGTTATTGTCTCAATCCTTATACCGGCTGTGCGCATGGCTGCATTTATTGCTATGCGACATTTATGAAGAAATATTCAGGACATGATGATGAAGAGTGGGGCAAGTTCGTTGATGTTAAAATAAATCTACCCGAAATATTATCCAAAGAAGTTAAAAAAAAGCAAGTCGGTCGAGTTTGTATCGGAACCGTCGAAGATGCTTATCAACCGATTGAGCAGGAAAAACAACTGACACGCAAAGCGATTCAGATTCTAAAAGACAATAATTTTCCATTTGAGATATTGACCAAATCATCTTTGGTCAGCCGGGATATTGATATATTGAAAGACTGTAAAGATTGTTCGGTTGAGATTTCAATAACAACGATTGATGAAAATGTCCGAAAGATATTTGAGCCCAATGCGGATACAATTGAAAACCGGTTGAAGTGCATTAAGAAATTAACAGAAGCGGGTGTTGAGACTAATGTATTTTTTGGACCGGTGCTGCCATATTTTTCGGATAATGAAGCGTCAATTTACACTTTATTTGATGCTTTTGAAGCGGTTGGTGTAAAACGGGTATTAGTTGACACGCTCAATTATCGCAATAAAAAAGGTCCATTGATAATCGAGAAAATAAAGAACTCCTATCCGATGGCGGTCGGCTATTATCAGAATTTTATCAAGAATCCCAACGGCTATGATTTTCGATTAAGAGAAATAATCAAGAGCGTTGTTAAAAACAGGAATATGAATGTGGAGGTCGTATTTTAGGACAAAAGGCAATTTTATTTTTCTTTGTTATTTTCGTGCTTTCGTGGTCGAATTCGGTATCAGCCAATATTGACCAATCAATATACAATTCAATTCATACCGGCGGGCAATCAAATTCGATGGATAATTTTATGTCAGCAGTGAAGTATGGTTCAAGTCCGACTGCTTTAGCATTGGGCAATATTTCTGTTTTCTATTTTGGTAGTGACAGAGAAAAAAGCAATGTTAAACTTGCCGTGACATCATGGATTGGCGCTTTTGCAACTACGACATTAATAAAAGGACTGGTCAACCGCGAGCGTCCAGAACATCAGCAAGTGATACGCTGGGATTCTTCATTTCCGTCTGGGCATACTTCCAGTTGGTTTGCCCTGGCAACAGTTTACAGCAATAAATATCCGAAATATGCCATTCCTTTGTATGGGGCAGGTGTTTTGGTTGGTTTATCAAGAGTATATTTAGGCGAACATTATCCGTCGGATGTTCTAGCCGGTGCGGCTATCGGTATTGGTTTTGGTTATTTGACTTTAAAACTAGAAAAACATTTACAGAAAATACCTTTCTTAAGATAGCAACCCGAATCGCCACCACAGAGACACAGAGTCTCAGAGAGCTCAAAGATTTTTTTTAGTGAACCTTTATCTCGTTGTACTTGTGCGGTTAGATTTATTTGTGGTCTTGAAAATAAACTTTAGATTATAGTAAAAAGTTTGTCTTTAATAATTACTTTTTCTATCTTGCCAATTAATTTTTTGCCAATATAAGGTGAGTTTTTGGATTTTGATACAATATTTTCTTTAGTTTGAATCCATGTTTTATTTAAGTCAAATATTGTAATTGCGGCGGGCATTCCCTGCTTAATTTCGCCGGCATTTTCTAGACCTAAGATGTGAGCGGGATTAATTGTAAGGCAGGCAATCAATTTTTCCAAACTAAAATATTTCTTTAATACCAGTTCCTGATAACCCAATGAAAATGCGGTCTCAAACCCAATCATACCTGGCTTCGCTTTATCCCATTTGACTTGTTTTTTTGACCGATGCCATGGTGCGTGGTCAGTGGCAATCGCATCAATTGTGCCATCCGCCAATCCTTGTTTTATCGCTTCGACATCAGTGATAGTTCTTAATGGAGGCGACACCTTGTAGTTTGTGTTTAAATACGAACAATCTCTTTCGGTAAGTGTAAAATAACGAGGACAGGTTTCAGCGGTAACATTAATTCCCCGCTTTTTTGCCCAACGGATTAAATCAACCGATTTTTTATTTGAGATATGCGCAATATGCACGTGCCCTTCAGTATAATCAGCCAACATTAAATCTCGGAGCACCATTAAAGATTCAGCGTTGTCAGGAATTCCAGATAACCCTAAATGCCGACGTAGTTCTCCTTGATTTGAAAGTTCCAAAACCTCACAATGATTAATTACGGGTAGCTTTGTAGTTTTACTGCGTTCCAAGAGGTCCTGCATGATTTGAGAATCAGCAATTGGTGAGCCGTCATCCGAAAAGGCGACGACTCCGGCTTTCTTCAGCGCATTGATATCGGTAATTTTTTTGCCGGCACGTTTTTTTGTGGCACAGCCGATAACTAGTACTTGGGCGTTATCTGCTTTATTACTTTGGTTATAAATATATTTTACGAGTTTTGGATTGTCGAGCGGAGGATTGGTGTTGGGCATACAGCAAACAATTGTAAAACCACCGGCGATTGCGGATAGAGTTCCAGTTTTAATAGTTTCGGATTCAGTATTACCCGGTTCACGCAAGTGGCAGTGCATATCAATAAAACCAGGGCTGATGTAGTTATTTTGGTCTAATTGGACAATTTTAATATTGGGTTTGGGGATTTGGGATTGGTGTTTAGATGTTTGATGTTTAATGCTGACAATTTTTCCTTGTTCAATATAAATATCCGGATTATCTATAATCTTTTTACCAGGGATGATAATTTTGCCACCGCGTAGGATTATCTTGTCAAAATGTTGTTTGCGGATTTTCATTAATTAGATTGAATAATTTAACCTAAAAGAATCATCTTGAGCAGAGCCATTCGGATGTAAAGTCCGTTTTGGGCTTGTCGGAAATAAGCAGCGCGTGGGTCTTTATCAACTTCGGTTTTTATCTCATTAACTCTGGGTAAGGGATGCATAATGATTGACCGCTTTTTCATAGCCTTTAGAATCTCTTTATCAATAATGTATTTGTCTTTGGCTTTTTCAAAATCACTAAGCCGTTCACCAAACCGCTCTTTCTGAATGCGGGTCTGGTAGATGACATCAACTTTTGATGAGACCTTAATGAGGTCAGTTTCTTCAGAAAAAGCCACAGAGTGTTCATTTAAATATTCTTTGATATCATCCCGCATTCTCACAACTTCTGGCGCAACAAAATAGATTTTGATATTTTTATATTTGGTCAAGAGATAAGCGAGCGATCGCACAGTTCGACTGTAAGACAAATCGCCAACCATTGCAATCGAGATGCCGTCTAATTTGCCCAACTCTTTTTTAATTGTGTAGATATCAAGTAATGCCTGAGTCGGATGTTGGCCCGGTCCATCACCAGCATTGATAATTGGCACCGCAGCAACTTTTGCTGCTCGTTGTGCGGCGCCACTTTCATAATGGCGAAGCACGATTACATCTGCATAACCACTGACAATTCGAATCGTATCTTCTAATGATTCGCCTTTGGCGGCGGATGAGAACTCTCTGGCATTTTCAGTTGAGATAATCTCTCCGCCCAGTTTTGCCATTGCGGCTTCAAATGAAAAACGGGTACGGGTAGATGGTTCGTAAAAAATCGTTGCCATTACTTTGCCGGTTAACATATCCGAACCGCCTTGTTTAATAATCTGCTCCATTTCGGAAGCAACTGAAAAAAGTTTATCGAGTGAAGTGCGATTAAACTGCTGGGCTTGGATTATATGATATAATTTCATTGAACTATCATCTATCAGCTATTATTCATCGGCTGATAATAAAGGGTTTTTGACCCATTACTAACGGATAATAATCGAAAGCGGTATTAAAATCACATACCCGGCAACCAATAAAATCGGTGCTAAAGTAATCGAGCCCTTAGACAGCGATAAAAACCCCAGAGCGATAACAATAACTCCGATAACAAACAGGATAACATTCTTTGGTTTAAAAACGATATTGGGTCGGGGCGGGACTTTAACTGCCGCCGGTTTCTTTACTTCCTTTTTAATGTCTGGTTTTGCCATTGAAAAGAATATTATCCTAAAACTTTATATCTGTCAAGACTTAATGAGAATCGTTGGATTTTTTTTCTATTTCTAATTCGGGCGGAGCAAGTTTCTTTTTAATGAAGTTTATTATCTCTTCATTGTTTTCTTTGGGTAAGAGCAAGTGTATTCCTCGGAAGTTGTCGAGAAAATTTCTTTTCGTGAACGGACTTAAGACGATTCCGGTTGTTGTGATATAATATTTACGAAACCGCGACCATTCCAATTTGTTTTTAAATAGTTTCTTATCAACTAAAATCTCGGTATCGGTTAAAGTGTAGGTGGTCGGTAAAAAATAGGCGTTGAGCGATGCGAAAAGAACGATTGCCGCAAGAATTGCCCAAGCCAAACCATAAAATAATATTAAAATAAAAAGAAAAGCACCAAGGAGTATCGAGACGTACAAAGTTTTTTTAGGGGTTTCTTTAGCCCGATGCACTTTCCATGAAATACTCATATTGATAGCTTCTATTTTTTATTTAGTGGTTTGGGGTTGATATTTTTAATTTTTGATTTTTAATATTTAATATTACTTTAATGGGTCCGGTAGGACTCGAACCTACGACCA
>CAZXRM010000001.1:0-23764 GCA_964642595.1 uncultured bacterium | reverse complement strand
TGTCGTTGCAACAGTAAATAGCAAATGATATTCCAACTATAAAATCGCAACTTTTCCATTGTCCTTATTATTGGGCAAATAGATAATGTGGTAAAAAAGTAAAAAAATATGATAAATTCAATAACTCTAGTGCGGTCGGGTAGCATTAGTCGCATGATGCTAAAATCAAAAGGCATCCAAGGCGTAATTTCATCTGATACTGCCAATTCCATTAATTTCCCAACCAACCGAGAGAAAACTGCAATGGTTACAGGAAAGGAGTCAGATAAAAAACAGGTTCTCAAGGTTATTTTTAGTTGGTGATAACAAAGTAAAAATAAAACAAAATAAGTTCGCCACAAAAAAGAAATGGCGATACGGAGGTATTATATGAAGCGTTTGTTGTATGGTGTATTGATTGCTTGTTTTGTATTTGCCGCAGTATCTTACGGAGCAGACGCACCAATCAAGGTTGTCAAGGTCACAATTCCGGATGTCAATATTTCTAAAGATGCCGAAGGTATCACAAAGGTCACAATTCCAAACGGAAAAGTCACAAGTGATGTCGCTATGCCCGAAGTTCCTTATTATATCACTAAGGTTATTTATCCCAAAGGTTATAAAATCATCAAAATTGATTTGATGGAACAAACCGACGAGCAAACATTCCCGAAAATTATCCTGCCGATTGTCGGCAATGAAAAAGAACCGAAGAAAACATCCGGCACATATCCAAGTAAGAAATTCGACTGGAAAGACTACAAAAGTGCCGATGGTTCGGGTTATGCCGAACTTGAAATTTATCCGTTTTCATACGAGATAGTAACTCAGACCGGCAAATTATACAAAAATTACCAGTTCGCCGTTGATTATTCGACCAGTCCGGTTGAAATTTCCAAAGTCAGCCCCGACAAACCAAAATATTATCCCAATGACAAAGTAAAGGTGGCGGTGGATGTTAATAATCCGGGTCCCTCGCAGAATGTCAATGTTAATGTCAGTTTGATTAGTAATGAAACTAATAAAAAGGTTGATGAATTTACCGTCCCTAAACCGGAAAAAATTGACAACAACAAAAAGAAAGTAATCACAGTTGAAGGTCCGATTGAAAATGTCCCGGCCGGTGATTATCATGTTGAAGTCACTGTTTCGGATGACCAGGGAAAAATTCTTGACACGGAAGTCAGTTATATAACAATCTACTATCCCAAAATTGAATTGACCTCGCTCGAAGTTACCCCTAAGAAATTCAAGCTCGGTGATAAAATAATGTTCACGCTCAATGTCAAAAACACGGGCAATGTTGATATCGATGCCGCAAAAGCGATTTTCCAGGTAATGGCAGATAAAGATGTGCTCGAAGAAAATGCCGAAATGTTCCCGGCATTAAAAGCCGGAGCGACTGCAACCATCAGTTCGTCCTGGAATTCATCTGTTGCTAAAACCGGCAGTTTATATCATGTTGTCGCTTATGTCTTATTTGACCAGTGGAAAACCGAAGACCTTAAAGAAGTATTCAGCACCAACGCAATGCCGACTGCCAAGTTTTCCTATACGCCATCTGACCCGAAAGTCGGAACTGAAATCAAATTTGATGCATCAATGTCAACGGACGAGGATGGAAAAATCGTAAAATACAAGTGGGATTTCGGAGATAATAGCGATTACGCACCAACGACCTCGGTTGTAACATATAAATACAATACTTATGGTGTCTTCAATGTCACACTGACCATAGACGACAACGAAAATGGCACTGGCACTACAAGTAAAATAATAACAATCAAGAAACCACAGACTCAGACACAGAAATCACAAAACGATTAATCGTTTTATAATGCGCCCCACTCCTGACCAAGTGGCTAATAGTAATTTGCTCATAACTATTAGCAAGGTTCGGTGTGGGGCTTATTTTTTGTTACTGTCTGTAATATTTTCTACTTTTGTTTTTGCCGAACCGGTTGAATTTTCCGGTATGGTTGGAACTTCCAGCGACCAGGACTGGACATTTTTTGATTCAACCCAGCGCAACTCAAGTGAGTTTCGATTAAATCTCAATCCGACCATGAAAATTTACGATGTACCGCTGTCGTTTGATTTACTGCTCAGCACTGATGAAAATCTGACGATGCAGGCGCTTAATAAATTTAAAGTAACAATCAAGCCCAAAAAAATAATCGGGACAATCATCAACAATCCAGATTTTGGCTTGACTGTTCCAGAACTGAATGTCGGTAATTTTAATCCCAATTACTCAAACTTAGTGCTTGCCAATACGCCGGTCAACGGGTTTTCAATCGAACTCAAACCCTGGTTCACGCGCCTCGGATTCACCACTGGCCGCACGCAAAGACCGGTTGAGGGCTCGGACACTTCTTATCCAACTTATAGCCGAATGCTTTATGCGGGAAGTATTGGTTTTGGTGAAAAGAAAGGCACTTATTTTGATTTGACAATTTTGCACAGTATGGATGACCAGAATTCAATCTCGCGCAATTATGAATTAATTGATATTTCATTAAATCCTGATTCGGTAGAATTAGAGACACTCGAACTGGTCAAGCCACAGGAAAATTATATCCTCGGGGCCAAACTGAATCTTCAATTATTCGGTGATAAATTTAAACTGGTTTCCGAAGCATCGGCTTCTGAGTTTACCCGAGATTTAAGATTGCCGATACTTAGAATCAAAGAAGTACCGGACTGGGTCGAAAACACCCTGCGTCCCAGAATGAGCAGTCAGGCTGATATTTCCTATAAAATTCGCCCAGTAATAAATGTTTTCAACACTCAGTTTTCCGGGGGCATAAAAATGATTGGTCCGGGTTACCAATCAATGGGTGTTCAATTTATGCGCAACGATATTTTTGGTTATGACTTTGCAGTCGAGCGGTCGTTTTTCAATAATCAGGTTTCCTTGTCCGGTTCTTATGTAAATGAAAAAGACAATCTAATTAAAATCAAGCGATTGACCACGCATTATTCTACCTTCAATATTAATCTTGGTGCAAATTTCCCAAATATACCATCATTACAGGTGTCCTGCTCACCCGCAACTCAAAAAGACGATGTTTCCAAAACTGATATACTTAATCTCTCAATGAGTAGTTATTATAGTTTCAATACCGGTTCTTTATCTCATTCGCCGGGCATATCATTTTACTATCAGACCCGCACAACACCTCGGTCCGCAAGAAAATCAGCAATGTCCCAGATTTCATTGTCACACTCGATTGACTTCAGTTTCCCTCTATCACTATCCATAAATGCTTCTTATGACAATTCACTTTACGATAATCTTAGCAGTAAATCAATGACGGTTGAGTTGTCACCATCCTACACATTTTTTGGCTGGTGGCGCAACAATGTAAGTCTGAACGGAATTTTTGAATCGGCTGCTAACCGGTATGATGTAAAAATCAGTTCATCTTTCCCAATTCCCAAAATTGCCGAAGGCAATTTTAACCTCACCCGTTCTCTTTTTTCCAGCACTGAGGACGATAATTTTCATGCCTGGGCAATGTCCGCCTCTGTTTCCAAAAACTGGTAAAAAATTAGAGCTTCCCCTAACAATATTTCAATGTTTTTATCCCATAGACTGCCTTGCTCTACTATACATTCTGACCGGTAATCGAGCCGAAGGTTTATCAGGCAGTTAATTCGGCAATCTGTACAACAATCCATTAAAAAACCGGGCAAACTGTGTGGAAAACAGCTGATTTAGATGTCTAATCCACGGTCTAATAGACTGTCGAATAGACAGTGGGGGGGCTGTCAAGTTGACTGCTGAATAAACTGCGGAGTTGACTATCAACTAAACTATCTGCCAAGCCAGATAAGTCCTGAGTTCGTGAAAATTTATTAAAATAATTATTTTATCGACCGGGGGTTGAATTAAATTCCCAATGATATATCTTACGAACTTTTTTATTTAATCTTGCTTCTCGATAACAGCAATATAAATCGGTCCTTTGGAATCAATAAATGTCTTTAAATGCCAATCGGTATCTTTGACCAGTTGCAGTAATTCTGGTTTGGATGCCAACCAATATTTAAACCAGGGCGTAATGATATTCTGATACCTGACCCGAATTTTAACTTCACCGCCCAATCTACCTTTAAGACGATTTTGCGGGTGATATCGAGTGTGGTGTGGTTCTTTTGTTCCGTACGGGTCTAAGGTCTCAGCAATAATAAATGCATTATCATTAGTAATCGCGCTAAATCTTTTTAATAATTTCTTACCATAATTTAAGTTCTCGAATAAACCAAAATTATTACCAAGCATCAGAATCGTATCGAATTTACCAAACTTCTGACCAAGTTTATCAGCCGATATCAGCTTGGTCTTTTTAATTCCTCTGCGTTTACACACTTTTATCGCATATGGCGAAACATCAATCCCTAATACATCAAAACCTTTATTCTGAAGATATAAAGAATGCCTGCCCGCACCGCAACCGATATCCAGAACTCTGCCTTTAACATATTTCATCGCTTGCTGTAAATGTTTTGCCCAATCTTTATATTCGGAAAAGTATGCTTTGGGTCCGTCCGAAACATCAATATAACCATCGTCGCGCTCGATTATTTCCAAAACATTTTTGTCACTTAAATAGTCAAGCATCACGCGACCCTGTGCATCTTGGGATTTCTTTAAAATTTTCATTTTACCACGAAAGCACGAAGGCACGAAAAACTATTGTTATTTCTTGGTCAAAATTGCTAAATGGTTTCATTTCTTGATCGCCTCAATCACAATTGATTGCGGGAATAATAGTTGCTCATCTAAATTCGGATGTACCTTTAATCCCTTTTTAGTTGGCTTTGGCTCGATTATGCGCGATATGACAAAACCAGCTTTATACAATGCAATAGAGTATTCAGTTAAAGTCCGATGAAAACTGGTTGTTTTAAAATATTTAGTAAGTCGTTTCATTCTCCAATAAATCGGATAGGTTTTGTTCTTAAAGTATCGCTCATCCCGATGATACTTACCATCTCGATAAATTGTCTTTTCAAAACAGGGATGGGTTGTACCGATAACCAGCCGTCTATTTTTCTTAAGAACCCGACTCACTTCTTTTAATGCCTGACGATAGTTTGCGATATCCTGAATTGTCATAAAACTTGAGACGATATCAAATGTGCGGTTCTTGAAGATTGATAATTTTGTTGCGTTGCAATTATAATATTTTATGCCCAGTTTATCTTTTTTCTCTGAGTCTTTGGCGAGCGCAAGCATCTTTTCGGCAAAATCAATACCTGTTACTTTTGCGCCCCGGCGTGCCATCATTCTTGCATTAAAACCTTCACCGCAACCTAAATCCAAAACTTTTTTGCCTCGGATATTACCGAGTATTCGAAACATCGCCGGATTATTCATATAGTATCGGCAGTGGTCTTTGCCGGTGCGGACAAAATCGAGCCAGGCATTAGCCGATTTATTCCATTCTTGTTTAATATTACTCTTTTTCATTATCAATTTTTAACCACGGATTTGACCGATTAGACCTTAGTGTCTTTGCGAGCGAATGTTATGAGCGTGGCAATCTCCAACTAACAACATGAGATTGCTTCGTCGCTTCGCTCCTCGCAACGACATTTGTGCAATCTGTGGTTTCAATGTTTTTTTGTGGTAATCTTAACTAAATTCTTTTTTCCGTGGTTTTATCAAAGAAGTGAATTTTTTCGGTATCAATATAAAAATCTAAAACCTCGCTAATTTTTGCCGAGAAATAACTATGGAATCGGGCGGTTATCATCTGCTCCTCGACCTTAAAATAGACAATCGTCTCATTGCCCATTGGCTCGACCACTTCAATTTTTGAACGAATATTCGCTAAGTTTTGTTTCTCTTTCTCGTATAGTATATCTTCAGGTCGGATACCAAGAATTACATCCTGATTAATATAACTTTTAAGTCGCTCGTTCCACATCGCGGGCAAATCAATATCAAGACCGTCGCGTACAAATTTTAAATTCTTGACGTTTGTTATCTTGCCATCCAAAAAATTAATTGGGGGTGAGCCAATAAAGCCCGCAACAAATTTATTGACCGGTTCATTGTATAAAACCATCGCCTGGGAAATCTGATGCAGCCTGCCATCTTTCATAACACCAATCCGCTCGCCTAAGGTCATCGCTTCGGTCTGGTCGTGCGTCACATACAGCGTAGTAGTTTTTAACCGCTGGTGAATTTGAGATAATTCGGCGCGCATCTGCACTCTTAGTTTGGCGTCAATATTTGATAATGGCTCGTCAAAAAGAAAGACCGACGGATTTCGAACAATCGCCCGACCAACCGCAACTCGCTGTCGCTCACCACCGGATAATTCTTTTGGTTTTCTTGGCAATAACTGCTCGATATTTAAAATTCTTGCTGCTTCGTGGACCCGGGTTACAATCTCTGGTTTTGGAACTTTTCTTAATTTCAAGCCAAATGCCATATTGTCAAAAGCGGTCATATGCGGATACAAAGCATAATTCTGAAAGACCATTGCGACATTCCGGTCTTTGGCATCGACATCATTGACCAGCCGGTCACCAATAAATACTTTACCGCTGGTCGCTTCTTCCAATCCGGCAATAATTCTCATCACAGTTGATTTACCGCAGCCCGATGGTCCGACTAAGACAAAAAACTCTCCGTCCGGAATCTCCAGATTGAAATTATCTACTGCCGTAACTTTCTGGTTAAAAACCTTTATAATATTTTCTAATAAAATTCTACTCATATTAATTTTACCACGAATGACACGAAAAAATTAAACACTGAATAACACCGAACAACACCGAAAACATCTTCTGTGGGTTCAGTGGTTTCGGTGTTAAATTATTCATATTAATTTCGCGTTTTCGTGCTTTCGTGGTCATTCTTCAAATTTATTCAGTGAATTCTCTTTTTGGTTCGACTTCTTTTTCGCCTTTCCCCCAGAGAATCTCAATTATTTTACTTAAAGTTGATTTTAGGAATTTTCGGCTGATCACAATATCAACAAAGCCGTGCTTGGACAGAAATTCTGCCGACTGGAACCCCTCGGGCAGTTTTTCACCAATTGTGCCTTCAATCACTCTTCGTCCGGCAAAACCGAGCAGGGCTTTTGGTTCGCTGATAATGATATCGCCCAATGATGCATAAGATGCCATTACACCCGCCATTGTCGGATTGGTCAAAACTACGATGTACGGAATCTTTGCTTCGGCTAATAATGCCAGTTCGGCGGAAGTTTTTGCCATCTGCATCAAAGATATTATCCCTTCCTGCATTCGGGCGCCGCCGGATGTGGCAACGATTATCAATGGCGTTTTCTCTTCACGGGCTTTGCGAATTGAACGCGCAACTTTTTCGCCAACCACCGAACCCATACTGCCGCCCATAAAATTAAAATCCATCAGCCCAAGAATTATTGGCAATCCGTTAATCAAACCCTTGCCGTAAACAAACCCTTCTTTCATATCTGCTTTTTTCTGTGCTTCGGCAACTTTTTCCGGGTATTTGGGAAAATCTAAAGGGTTCTGCGGAGTTAAATTATAATCAAATTCTTCAAAAGTATCTGCATCTAAGAGAATTTCAATATATTTTCTGGCGCTGATTCGGAAATGATAACTGCACCGCGAGCAGATAAACAAATTCTGTTCAAGACTCTTGCGGTACAGAATCTCACCACAACCATCGCATCGAATCCAAAGACCGTTCGGAATCTCCATCTTGCTGTCGGTTTTCCCATTAGATGGCATATTCAAAGTATAAAATTAAAAGTGAATAAGTCAAGAGATTTAACCACTGAAAATACAGAAAAAGAGCAGTTGGTGTTAATTGGTGTTCATTCGTGACTAATCAATGTCTTTTTTACCGTGTTTGATGACTTTACCTTCAACAATGAATATCACATCTTCGCTGATATTGGTTGACAAATCCGCAATGCGCTCCAGATTATGACCAATCCGAATCAGATGCATTGCCCGCTCGATTGTTTTCGGGTCCTTCGTCATATAAGTTATCAATTCCCGGATAACCTGTTCTAACAAATTGTCAACAATCGAATCCTGCTCGCAAACACTTTTCGCCAGTTTTATATCTTCATTAATAAAAGCACTCAGACTTTCTTGAATCATTTTAACAACCGTTTCACCCATCTTCGGAATATCAATCAAAGGTTTTACCGGTGGTCGCTCGATTAGTAATAGTGCGCTCTCGGCAATATTGGCGCAGTGGTCACCAATTCGCTCTAAATCATTATTTATCTTCAGCACCATCAAGGCGGTTCTCAAATCTTTGGCTTTGGGCTCGTGCTGGGCAATGAAATTAGTGCTGGCTTCGTCAATTTCCATTTCCAAATCATTGGTCCAGGGTTCGTATTTATTGATAATTTCTTCTAATACCAATTGGTCTTTTTTTAAAAGCCCCTGGATGCTTTTGTTAATCATTGTTTCAATGATTGTCGCATAATCAATCAGGGCTTTTTTCAAACTCGTCAACTTTGCTTCTAATAATAACATTTTCTCTCCTAATTAACTACAGATTTTTCTATTAATAGCGTACAAAGAAAAAATCCCTCTCAATCCCCCTTTATAAAAGAAGGAAGAAAGGGGGATTTGTAGTTTATTGTTCAGTGAATTCAGTGTCTTCAGTGGCATATTTTATAAATCATCCAAATTTCCCGGTCAGATATGCCTCAGTTCTTTTGTCTTTGGGCGTTGTCACCAGTTTTTCGGTCAGACCAAACTCGACCAGTTCACCTAAATAGATAAACGCAATGTAATCTGAGATGCGCGCGGCTTGTGCGATATTGTGCGTAACCTGAATAATTGTCACATTATTCTTTAACTCAACCAGCAAATCTTCGATTTTGGCGGTTGACTGCGGGTCTAACGCTGAAGTCGGTTCGTCTAATAGAATAATCTCAGGGTCGGTTGCCAAAGCCCGAGCAATGCATAACCTTTGCTGCTGGCCGCCCGACAAACTAAAAGCATTGTCGTGCAGACGGTCTTTCACCTCATCCCATAACCAGGCATCCCGTAAGCTCTTTTCCACTTTTTCAATCATTTGTCCTTTATTCAGTTTACCCTGAATTTTTAACCCAAACATAACATTGTCCAGAATTGATTTGGGAAATGGGTTCGGTTTTTGAAAGACCATTCCGACCTTCATCCGCAATTCATAAATATCCATTTTGCCCGAATAAATATCAATACCGTCAATCAGAATCTTACCTTTAATTTTTGTCTCGGGAATCAAATCGTTCATCCGATTAAAACATCGAATTAAAGTTGACTTGCCACAGCCGGATGGTCCGATGATTGCGGTCAGTTTTTTACAGGGCGTATTCATACAAATATCTTTAAGAATGTGCTTTTCGCCAAACCATAGATTTAAGCTCTGCACGCTCAGTAAATCACACACATTAACAATATCACAAACTATTTTATCTACCATTTTTTCCTCTTGCGCATTCTGTATCTGATGATAATTGCAATTAAATTAACACTTAATACCAATAACAGTAAAACTACCGATGTGCCATAGGCAATCGGCACCTGCTGTTTTGGTGCGGTGCCTTCGGTCATCAAAGCATAAATATGATAAGGCAAAGCCATTACTTCGTCCATAACTGATGTTGGCAGTTTACGAGTATAGAAAGTAGCGGCAGTAAAAAGAATCGGCGCGGTTTCGCCCGCGGCTCGACCAACGCTGATAATCGCACCAGTTAGGATATTTGGCAATGCAGCCGGAAAAACAATTTTAGTTATCGTCTGTCTTTTGGTCGCGCCCAACGCATATGCTGCTTCCCGAAAACTATCAGGCACGGTTTTAATTGCTTCTTCGCTGGCATTGATAATAATCGGTAAAATCAATATCGCCAGAGTCAAAGAACCGGACAGCATTGAAACGCCGAATTTAAACATATTAACAAATACAGCTAGACCGAAAAGCCCGAACACGATTGACGGCACGCCGGCTAAAGTATTGATTGCAGTGCGAATAATATTCACAAAATGACTGGTCTTGGCATATTCGGATAAATAGATTGCGGCAAATACGCCTAATGGTAAAGCAAGAATGAGAGTTAAAATTGTTAAGCACAAGGTCCCTAATATTGCCGGGAAAATACCGCCCGCGGTCATCCCTTCTTTTGGTGCTTGGAGTAAAAATGACAATGACAGCACTTTACCGCCTTTGGCAAATATCATTACCAAGAACACTACCAAAAACAGAAGACTGATTAAAATTGCCAGGCGAAGCAAAGCAAGCCAGAACCCTTGATTAATCCGCCGTTTTATACCGCGTGCTTTATTGGGATTTGACGTCATAGTCCGATACTCTTCATCACTTTCCGTTTTACGGATTCAGTAATTAAATTAGAAAGAAATGTTATGATAAATAAAACAATTGCGATACCGAACAAGGCATGATAATGGTCGCTACCAACCACCGCTTCGCCCATTTCTGCAGCAATTGCTGATGTCATTGGTCTAACTGGTGAAAAGATTGATTTGGGAATAATTGCCGAGCCACCCGCAACCATTAAAACGAGCATTGTTTCGCCGACTGCCCTACCAAATCCAAGAATGATACTTGCGATGATACCGGATTTTGCTGCGGGCAAGACGACCCGATAAATCGTTTCCCATTTATTAGCGCCCAAAGCATAGGATGCCTCTCTTAGTTCTTTAGGAATCGAAGAGATTGCATCTTCTGAGATACTGGAAATAATCGGTACAACCATAATGCCCAGAATAATTGATGTGGTAAAGGCATTCAAGCCGGTCGGCAAATTGAATAGTCTCATAATAAATGGTGCCAAGAATGCCATTCCGAACAGACCATAAATTACCGAAGGAATACCCGCTAAGAGTTCAATAAATGGTTTTAAGAATTCGCGGGTTTTAAAACCGGCGATTTCGGATAAGAATATTGCTGAGCCGACTCCTAAAGGAATCGCAACAATTAACGAACCGACTGTTACAACAATTGAGCCAACAATCAAGGCAAGAATGCCGAATGATGGTTCTTCGTGAGTCGGAAACCAGCCCCGGGTAAAAAGAAACTTTATTACACC
Organism: uncultured bacterium; assembly: GCA_964642595.1. Taxonomy (GTDB): domain Bacteria; phylum Hydrothermota; class Tepidihabitantia; order Tepidihabitantales; family CAIPLT01; genus CAIPLT01. The sequence continues at coordinate 12,722 of CAZXRM010000001.1, read as the reverse complement.
GAATATTTTAAAGATTGGATAACCTTCTTTGAAAATACTGACGATTATGCCAAACAGAAAGATTACCGAGCACAAAGCACAAAAAAGCGCTATATACTTGAATAACCCTTCTTTAAATTTCATATTTTGTATTATTAAATATTATAAACACAAATAAAATTGAGATTCTTCACGGAGTTTATCCCGCACTTGTTTAAATAGAGATTGCTTCGCTAACGCTCGCAACGACAAGTGCGGGGCTCCCAGAATGACATATTGTGAAAGTCGCTGAATGATTGAGTAATATTTGGCTTTGCGTTTTTCGGTTTGTGTTTTTAATATGTGATTTTTCATATTTGATTTTTACTCTAATGGCACATAGCCAACATCACTCACGATTTTTTGTCCGTTCTTAGAAAGAATGAAGTCAATGAAATCTTTAACTAACCCTTTGGGCGCGCCGTTGGTGTACATATAAAGCGGTCGGGCGAGTTTATAAGTTCCGTCTTGCACTGTTTTATTGCTTGGTAGGACACCTTCTACTTTTAATGATTTGACATCTTCGGACAGGTAGCCAAGCCCGACATATCCGATTGCACCCGGTGTATCTTGAATTGTTGTCGCTATTGCTTTATTCGATGCGAGCATTAGAGCATCTTCTTTAGTTTTGTCACCACCCAACACCTTTTCTTTAAAGACTTCAAATGTGCCGGACGCAACATCGCGAGAAATAACAACAATCTCTTTGTCTGCACCGCCCAGTGCCTTCCAGTTAGTAATTTTACCCGTATAAATATCTTTCAGAGTTTTGATTGAGATTTCAGTTACAGTGTTGGTTGGATGCACGACAACTGCCAAGCCGTCTAAAGCAATAACATTGCCAACCGGATTTACGCCTTTTTGTTTGGCGGTCGCCAGTTCTTTATCTTTGATGGCTCGGGATGAATTGCCGATATCAACGGTTTTGGAAATCAATGACGAAATGCCTACGCCTGAACCGCCGCCCCGGACTGAAATATTTACGCTTGGATTAATATCCATAAATGCTTCAGCCGCTTTTTGGGCGACCGGTAAAACAGTCGTTGAACCAGACATTGTAATATTCTTTTTTGCCGCAAGTACGCTGGTTGTGCCGAATAACATTAATCCGGCAACCATTAATTTAATCATTTTTTTCATTTTATCTCCTTATATTATTAAACAACAGATTAATACAAGAAAAGATAACCACGAAAGCACGAAATTAAAACAGAATAAGTTAACACCGAAATTACTGAAAACACTGAAAAATCTCGGTGTAATTCGGTGATTTTCGGTGTTTAATTTTTCGTGCCCTTCGTGTTTTCGTGGCAATATTTTTTCTGTGTAATCTTGTGGTTTCATTTTAATTTAATATAGTTGAACTATATTTCCATTTAAGCTGGACTCCTATTTGGTCTTCGGGTTTTTTCACATCTGTAATAGTCGCGTCTTCTTTCTTGTAAGTTTTTCTCTGCCAGTTTGCCTGAAGCGTTAGCACCGGTGATGCGCTCGAGCCGCGCAGAATATTATAATTAGCACCGACGACCATTGTTGTAAATGCGCTCTTGTAGTCTTTCACATCAGTGTTGCTGTCCCAGAAATCATAGCGGAAAATCAAATCGCCATCAAAACCAATTAAAGATTTTAAAGATATGATTGGTGTCACGGAAAATCCGCTTGCTTTGTAACTATATTTTATATCAAAAAACGAATCTTGGCTTAAGGTGTCGGCATACTCAATCTTTTTGGTCAAAGTTGAGTCGTATTGGCTCATTAAATATTCGCCCCAGATTTCCACTGGTCCGAATGCAAGTTTTGTAATGCCGGCATACGCCTTGCGCATATCAAACACATTTTTGAAAATTGACTCGGCCCGGGCTGATGTTGTGGTCTGCTTAACCAAACCCGTAAAACCCGGCTTGTCTAAAATAACCGAACCACCGATTGTAAATCCGGCAATCGGTGTTACTCTTAAGTTGAATAATGGTGCAAAGTTAGTATTTACTTTACTTTGGGTTTTTGTGTATCCTTCACCATTATAAAGTCCGAGTGCATATTCGCCAAAACCTTTTGGCAGATAACCGGTGAACACAGCGCCGTAATCAACCGATGCTGCTATTTTTTCTTTGTCTTCAAACGACTTTTCGATTACCGGGTATTCCCAGTCATAAACAATGCCAAAGTAGTTTTTAACTAACCCGACCTGCAGGTTGCTTTCTTTGATTGGGATGAGTTGTGCGAAATCCAAGTAACCGTATTTCACTTTGACTCCTGCGCCGTCATTATACTTATCGCTTGAGAAGAAATCGAGCGTGAACCGTCCCTTGATTTTATCCGAGAGTACAGGTTCCAAAGTCAAATATCCGCGGTCAACCGATAATTGACTAAGAGTTGTTTTGCTCTCTTTTTGCTGCATCATATAGCGATTCCAAACCTCGCCTGAGACTTTGGTTTCGCCTGCCTGCAATGCGACGGTCCAAATTAAACCGAACAGACCGATTATTAATATATTTTTTTTGTCCATATCTGCTCCTTTCATATTACTGATTGGCACAGATGTTTTTAATGGCTTAGCACAGACCGTATTTTCATCTGTGCTCATCTGTCGTTTTTTATTTGCGCCCATCTGTGATTTTAGCGCGTTTAAATAAATCATTTGTAAAAATATTAATAACCCCTGGTTAATTTAAAATAAATGTATTGTTAAGATTTGGTTAAGACAAAACCAACAGACAAACGGCTTTAGATGTGCTTTCCTTCTTCTGTTTGTCAATTTGAATTTTGCTAGTTAGGTATTGATTAGGAATTAGGATTTAGAAATTAGGATTTATTTCAAGTGATTTACCTCATTTAAATTCTCATCCCATCTTAGGCGACAATCTTAACATCGTCCAACAAGCAGTGCAAGACTCCTTACCATAAGCCCTTTTTCTAACAACTTTTCATATCAATTAACTCGCACATTTACCTGGCTTTTCAGCAACTATTTCAAATGTCTTTCAAAATGAATTACGAAATCTTTTAATTCAAAATTTAAAATTCGACATTCTAAATTCACTTCTACACTCCCCATACACTACCCCCTCTAAAGCAGTTTTTAGTTGTTAGTTATTGGTTGTTAGTGAGTTAGCAGAAAAAATCGCTTTAAAAGAGTGTTACTTATAACTAACATTTTATAATTGCGTATGTTTATGTTGCATAAATAGATAAGTAAAAAGTTATTTTAGTGTTGTTTCGTACTATTGCTAAAACCCGTTGTTCGCTTGAATTTTTTTATGCAATTGGCAGCGTAATAACAAACTTTGTGCCTTTGCCAAGTTCGCTTTCGACATCAATTTTACCATTATGGCTTAAGACAATATGTTTGACGATTGCCAGTCCTAAACCGGTTCCGCCCATTTTTCTTGAGCGTGATTTGTCAACCACATAAAACCGCTCAAAAATTCTCGGGCAATGTTCTTCGCCAATACCAATACCGGTATCTTCAACTTCGATTTTAATCTGATTATCAAACTTAAAACTTCTGACTAAAATTTTACCTTTCTCTTTATTGTATTTGACCGCATTATCAATCAGGTTGACAAACATCTGCTCGATTAAAAACGCATCGCCTTTAAATTCTTTGGCATCTTCGCCTAATTCAATTTTTACGCTTATTTTCTTCGCTTTAATTTTACCGGCAAATATTTTCTTAATATTATTAAGCATTAAAGATAAATCAATCGGCTCTAAATTAATTGCCAATTCATTTCTCTCCAGTTCGGATATGGTCAGCAAATCGCTGACGATATTAATTAACCGGTCGGCATTGCGCCTAATTGTCTCGGCAAATTTCTTGTATTTCGGGCTTGCTTCATCTTCGAGCGTCTCGGCAAAACCTTTGATACTGGTCAGAGGTGTTTTCAGTTCGTGCGAAACATTAGCCACAAATTCCGATTTTATCTTTTCTAAGTTTTTATATTCGGTTACATCGTGCAATAAAATCACGATTCTTTTATAATGCGGTCTTGAAATAACGATGGCACTTGCCCAGAAAAATTTGTCTTTGAATTCTATTTCCTGATTTTGTAAAGCGTTGGTTATATTAACCTGGCGGATTAAATTTTCCAGCGCCGTGTTTTGGATTACCTCCCAATAATATTTACCCTGAATTTCGTCTGGATAACCGCTGATATTTTTAAAACTGTCGTTAACCAGCGCGATGCGGTTTTTTTCGTCAAGCACAATCAGTCCTTCGGTCATCGAAGAAAGAATCGTTTTGATTTTTCCCTGTTCCTCATTCAAACTGTCGAACATTGTGCCGAGCGACTCTGCCATTTCATTGATTGAACCGGCCAATCGCCCGATTTCGTCTTTACGATTCAAAACCAGTCGGGCATTGAATTGTCCGCTTTTAATCTGTTCCGCAACCTTGCTGATAACTCGGATTGGCTTGGTAAGATTGCGCGATGTTATAATTGATAGAAGCAATGCCAGAATGGTTAAAATTATTGCCGAACCGATAATTTTTCGGTTAATTTGCTTGATTGACTGCTCGATTTGGGCAAGATAAGCGCTGGTTCGCACAACTGCAACCAACCTGTTATCCGCGTTTCGAATCGGCACTGCCACATACAGCATATTTTGATTTACGGTTTTTGAGAAGCGGATGATTTTGCCTTTGCCGGACTGGATTGCCTGAATAAACTCGGGTCTAGACGAGTGGTCTTCCATTTTATCTTCGCGGTAATCCGATTCTGCAATGACTTTACCGTCAACTCGAATTATTGTGATGCGGGTTTCAATCTGCCGTGCAATCAATCCAACCAGCGAGTCAATTTCTGAATATTTTTTCTCGGATAAAAGGTCGGCAATTTCCGCGCTGATAATGTCTGCCTGTTTTTCTAAACTGGTTGTTAAATTATTAATATTGCTTCTTTTAAATTCCCGGGAAACAATAATTGTTATTATGGTAGTTAAAAAAACAATTATTATCGCATAAGAGATAAAATGCCTAAATAAAATATTAAGCCGCATTGTTATTCTTAACCACTGATTACACAGATTTCCACAGATTTTTTCTTTAATCCGTTACATCGGTCAATTCCGTGGTTATATTTATATTTCAAATTTATATCCAATCCCTCTCACTGATTTTATGTATTCGCCGTATTTGCCGAGTTTCTTACGCAGACTGAGTATGTGCACATCAATCGTTCGGTCAATTACAACTTTATCATAATCCCAAAGTTCGTTAAGCAGTTGGTCGCGGGTAAATACCCAGCCCGGTCTTGTTGCTAAAATTGAGAGAAGCTTAAATTCAGTTGTGGTCAGGTTAATTTTTCTGTTGGCAATCAGCGCTTCATATTTTGATAAATCAATCGTCATTTTATCAATTTTAATTATCTTAGCCGATTGCTTTTTAATCTCAATTCTTCTCAAGACAGCCTTAACCCGGGCAACAAGTTCCCGCGGGCTGAATGGTTTGACAATATAATCATCCGCGCCGAGTTCCAGACCGACTACTTTATCGGTTTCGCTACCTTTTGCCGTAAGCATAATAATCGGAATATCGCAGGTTTTTTCATCTTTTTTAAGGAATTTACATACCTCAAGACCGTCCATCCCCGGCAGCATCAAATCGAGAATAATTAAATCCGGCTTATTTTTCTTGGTGTACTCCAGAATGCTTTCGCCGTCAAAGAACGGCTCGACCTTAAATTTATCTTTTTCTAAATTATGCGTAATCAGGTCAACAATATCTTCTTCGTCGTCAACGACCGCAATTAATTTACTCATCATATTTCCAATTAAATTGGACGCTGATTTCCGTAGATTTTCCCGCTTTTTTTATCTTTTGCATCTGCGTTCTTCTGCGTCCCTATTATGATTTCTTCCTCTTGAATAATTTAACAAAAACTTTTATTAAAATTAATCCCAAAGAAAACCAGATTAAAATGTCGCCGTATTTACGGTAAAATGTCGGTGTCAGAGAAGATGACACCGAACCAAAAACAATCGTCTGCGTAAAAAGATTAGTGCGGTTTTTAGTCCGCCCATAGGCATCAGCAATCAATGAAATACCATTATTGGCACAGCGGATTAACGGCACGCCGTTTTCGACCGAGCGCATAACTGACATTTCGCAATGTTGGTGCGGACCCGGTGTTTTGCCAAACCAGCCGTCATTCGTAACATTAATAAGCAAATCTGAACCACGGCAGGTAAACTCCCGGGTCAAATCCGGAAAAATCGCCTCAAAACAGATTAGACCATTGAACTTTTGAACCTTTGAACTTTGAACTTCAAATATTGTAAATTCTGTGCCAGGCGTGCAGTCACCCATATCACCAGTCTCGATTTTTCTAAACAAAGATATTTTATCCGCATACGGAATCCGCTCGGAAAACGGCACCAAATGGATTTTGCGGTAGATTTCAGAAAAACCAACCTGTCCTGGTCTAAAAAACACCGCACCATTATAATAAACCATACTGTTGGGTGAATACAGGGGTGTGCCCGTGAACAGAAAAACATTGTTTGTGTCCAACATCTTTTGGATTGTATCGCGCAATGGTATGTTTCGGGTAATATCAGAAAGCGTAGCAGTTTCGGGCAGGATAATCAAGTCTGGTTTCTGTTCGCTCGCGCGTCGAATTAAATCAAGCAACTCATTAATTAACCTGTTGCGGCTTTCATAATCGCCTTTCTCATTAGGTCCGACATTAGGCTGGACAATCGCCACATCTAAAGAACTGCTAAGATTTTTTACTCTCAATAATCCATAACCAAGTGGTAAAGCAAATACTAATATCAAAATAATCAGATAGGTCATTTTTTGTTTTTTGGTCAGAATCCAATAGACAATCACATTGACCAGCATAACCCAAGCCGATATTCCATACACTCCAAAAACTGAAGCAATCTGGATAAACGGAATATACGGCGTCTGCGTGTAGCCGAGAAATCCCCAGGGAAAACCAATTTCTGATTTGGTCCGCACAAACTCTAATATTATCCACGCCAGTGGTGCGAAAATTATCCCGACATATTTGGTAATAATTGAAAAGAGCGCGGTATAAAGACCTAAATAAACAAACAGAACCGTCACGCCCAGATATAAAAGAATTTTGGTCATCGGCTCGACCGGCACAATCAAAAAATAAAGCCACCAGAGATGAAATAATGCAAAAAGACCGCCGAATAAAAGTCCGTACCAGAAAACTTTTTTGTAAGAACACTTATTTATGACCAATAATAACGGAATCAATGCCAGATAAGAAAACCATCGCAACGGAAAAGGAGCAAAGGCAAAACTCAATCCCAGTGCGGATAAAATAAGAGCGATTAGCATCAATTTATAATCGAGTATTCAGAATTATCTGTGAAATCATTTAATAATCTGTGTAATCAAGCAAACTATTTTTCGATTACCGCTTCTTTTTGGGTATTGAATGACTTGTAGAATGCGTCTGTGATTTTACTGATTAGAAGCCCGTCTCCGGCTTTTATCGGCAGGTCGATTTCTTTGGCAATGCCGTCAATGAAAACATCAACCAGCAAGTTGTATGCCTGGCGTACATAATCTTTTTGCCCGAGCATGCTCTTGGGCGTGACATTAACCAAATGGCCGTGCATTTCCCGGTTAATTGAAACCGGATTCAAAAGCGCCGCGCCCTTAAGACCGAATGCGTTATAATAAGAAAAATCCTTTTCCTGCGATACGCTGAACCCGACTTCAATCGTCAGAATCTGGTTTTTCGGATACCTAATTAAGCCAAATGCGGAGTCTTCGACCTGGCTTTTTTCACTGCGCTTGTGCCCGGTGCCGACAATCGAAACTGGCGCTGACGGCGCGGAAAAATAAGTGGCAATGTCAAGAATCTGACTGCCCAAAGACAAAAACGCTCCTCCGCCCGCGCGCATCTGCTCTGCCCACCAGCCCGACATCGCCCATTCGACCCGCCCGCGCAACCAGCCCGATTTACTGTAATAAATAGCGCCGAGTTCACCGCCGTCAATAAAATTCTTTATCATCTGTACATCCTGCCGTATCCGCTGGTATAATGCCGGCATCAGAATTTTCTTTTTCTTGCCGGCTAATGCCACCATCTTTTTTGCTTCCTGCGAATTGATTGCCATCGGCGTTTCAACCAGCACATCTTTATCATATTCCAAGGCACCGAGTGCCATCGGACAGTGCAGATAATTAGGGGTTGCAATAATCACTGCGTCCATTTCGACATCGTCAATGAACCGCTCGAAATCGAGAAAATGATGCGGCACATTAAACCGCGTGCATAAATGATTCAGTTTTCTTAAGTCGGTATCGCACAACGCAACCACCTCGGCTTGCTTATTCTTCTTGAGTGCCGGCAGATAAACCAACTGCGCCTGCACCCCGCAACCAACAATTCCAACCCGGACTTTATCCTTCATATTGACCTTTCAAGATAACAGCGATAGATTACGATTACGGCGATTATCGCTGTAATCTTATTGTTTATCGTTGTAATCATATTTTTATCTTTACTCTGTTTCCAATAATTTCCAATTTATTTTCCGCATAAAGTTTAATTGCTTCGGGATAGGCGATATGCTCCTGCTCTAAAATTCTCTCGGCAAGCGTGTGCGGGGTATCATTATCATCAACCGACACAACGCGCTGCACGATGATCGGACCGCCGTCAACATCGGCGGTGACAAAATGCACAGTGCAACCCGAATACTTGGCACCAGAAGCCAAAATTGCCTCGTGCACATATTCACCGTACAGCCCTTTGGCTGCGGGCAAAAGCGCCGGGTGAATATTAAGAATTCGATTCGGAAAACGATTAATAAAAAACGGCGTCAGCACCCGCATAAATCCTGCCAGGCAGATTAAATCTACTTGTCTTTTATCTAATTCACCAATCAGCACTTGCTCAAACTCTTCGCGGGATTTAAAATCCTTATGATTAATAAAAACCGATGGGATATTATGCTTTTTCGCCCGCTCTAAGGCATACGCGTCCTGCTTATTACTGATAACGACACCAATCTGCGCCGGAATTTCTTTCCGTTCGATTGAATCAACAATTGCCTGCAGATTAGTTCCGCCGCCCGAAACCAAAACTCCGAGTTTAATCATAAACAATTATACTATCATCATAAACAATATACAACCTTTGTCAATTGTAAATTTTGAAAAAATATTCCCATATTGACAACTATAAATAGTTGGTTAATATAGGGTAATTAAACTAAGGCCTAATAATGAATAAAATACTTTTAATCTTAATAATAATATTCCCAATAATTCTTCTGTCATTACCACTTAACGAAAGTTTTACTGGCATAACTTTCCCGCCGCTCGGCTGGACAGTTGTAAATCGAGATAGCGGCACTGAAGCCTGGCGACGCGATACCACAATATATAAAACTCAACCAGCCAGCACTGCTTCAAGATTTGAAACTTCGGTCCGCTCTGATGATTGGTTGATAACACCGGCTCTTATTATTGGACAAGATGACTCATTATGTTTCTGGTACAGAAAACGCTTTGGCAATTATGACACGCTTCGGGTAAAAGTTACTACAACCACAAATCATCCAGATAGTTTCAATCTGCTGTTATTAGAAAAACGCATTACAGCCGAAACATTCATACGCGAGGCAATCTTTTTGGGCGGTTTTGCCAATGATACGATATTTATTGCTTTCATTCATAACGGTCCGTCAAATCAAGGAACATTGTATCTTGATGATATCACCGGTCCAGAGATGGTTGAAATCAGGGATGTCGGGGTTGACACAATATTAAGTCCAGTCAACACTTTTTACATCCGACCGGTCGGGACCGGGTTTCAACCGCAAGCAAAAATTACAAATTACAGCAATGAAATTCAAAGAAATATTCCTATCATTTGTTCCATCGTTGGGCAGGGGTCGTTCTTGTATTTTCAGAATATTAAATCCGTTGATAGTCTTTTAATCGACAGTTCAATTGTTGTGACATTTGATTCGTTTGCACCAAACTTCACAGAACTGTGCACTGTGAAAGTAACTTCATTTCTTGCGGGCGACACCAATCCGACCAATAATCATAAATCGAGCACAACTCAGATTATTTGCGGGCAATACACGGGCGGACCAGACAGTCAATATTATTATTGGATTGACTCAGATACAACGGGTGGACCAATTTATAATTGGACTGATATTACTTTAACCGGGAATCAATTACCAATTGGTAGTGCTGGTATCAGCTGGCAAGTTCCAATTGGTTTTAACTTTTCGTTTTATGGAAAATCTGAATCTTTGTTTTATTATTCAACTGCTGGTTTTATAAGTTTTGATGGGTTGTCGTCATCTTATACCAATAATCAGCCAATTCCTAATTCGGATTTGCCCAATAAAATGATTGCACCCTTTTGGGATAGGCTTTGGGTAATCAGTGCTCGACATCAACTATTCGATACTGCACCGAACCGATATCGGGTTATTCAGTGGAACGCAATATGTAATCCGTCCGGAGGCGATTTTAAGGATACGGCAATATTTCAAGCAATCCTTCACGAGAATGGCGATATCACATTTCAATATAATAAATGCGGTAATCGTTTTAACCTTGGGCAGGGTCAATCCGCATCGGTCGGTATTGAAAATGATTTGGGCTCGGTTGGTCTTCAATATCTTTATAATGGCATGTCCCAGGGAAATTTGTTAAGCGGGGGTCGGGCAATTAGATTCTATCGCTCCTGTCATGATGTTATGCTTGATACGATACTCACTTCACAAGTCGGAATTAGTGATACGGTCTCGCCGCAAGTTATTGTTAAAAATATCGGCTCGAGCACTGAATCGTTTCTGACTGTATTCAATATTTTCCAGGCACAACAATTGATTTATGCCGATTCTGTACCGGTGAACAATCTTGCGCCGTTTCAATGCTGCTCGCTCGGTTTTAGTCAATGGTTTGCCAATCAATACGGAACATATACTGTAAAAGCATGGACGACTCTTATCAATGATATTAATCCGAATAACGATACTTGCGAACAACAACTGGAGGTTTCGATTACTGCTCCGATTTTGTTGTCACCAATCAATGGTTATGCAACTAACATACATACAATTGCATTTGACTGGTCCGATGTTTTTAATGCGACTAGATATAACTTTCAAATTCTAAACAATGTTGATACGATAGTTACTAATTCTGATTTTGGACCACTTCATTTTACTGACGGGATTTATTATTGGCGGGTGCGGGCCGGCAATGACGAACGATGGGGTTTCTGGAGCGAGACTTTTTACCTCACAATAGACACAACACCACCCAATGCTCCAATTTTAATCAGTCCGGTTCAGTCCTGCACATTATCTTCGCCATATCCATTTTTTTCGTGGCACATAGTTGACAATGCAGTTTTGTATAATATCGTCGTATCAACAATAAGCGGAACATATCTCAACCAAACAATAACCGACACATCATATCAGACAACACAACCATTCACCAGCGGTACATATTTCTGGAAAGTAAGATGTCGAGACCAAGCATTAAACTGGTCTTATTTTTCTCCGATTCAGATATTTTATATCCAATCTGTAATAACTGGCGGATGGCAACAAAAACCAGGCGTCCTGGAATTATTCAGCAATAAACCAATAAAAGATGGCGGGTGTTTGACCGGGCTCAATAATAAATTATATGCACTTAAAGGTAATAATACCCAAGATTTTTACGACTATGATATCAATACTAATCAATGGAATATCCGGAATTTTATACCTTATTATTCGACCGACACTAATATTGTTAGACGAAAAGTTAAATCAGGTGGTTCATTAGTCAGTGCTAATAATTATATCTATGCGTTAAAAGGTAATAATACAAAAGAGTTTTGGCGATATGACCCGTTAATAGATGACTGGCAAATAAAGAAACCGGTTCCATCTGCAAGAAAAATTGGCGGTGGTTCAGGGATTGCTTATTATAATGGATATATTTATTGTCTGGTTGGTGCAAGTTACAGTTACGAGTTCTTTAAATATGATATTGCCAATGATACCTGGATAAAATTATCTCCAGCACCTGCCGGCAAAGATAATAAAAGATTTAGAACCGGTAGTTGTATTGTGTATGGCGGTAATGATAAGATATATACACTTAAAGGCAATGCCCGATATAATGAGTTTTACTGTTATAACATAAATTCAAATACCTGGCAGACAAAAGAAAGTTTGCCTTTTTATCACCCGTTTATTCGAAAAAAGACAAAAATAAAATCGGGCGGCGCGATGTGTTTTAACGGATTGGATATTATTTATGCAATTAAAGGCGGCGGACAGAACGAATTCTGGCAATATAATACTTTGACTAATCAATGGTTCCCATTGGAAACAATCCCGAGAGTCAATAAAAAGAGCGTTGTAAAGAGCGGTGCATCGCTTGCGTTTGCGGATAATAGAGTATGGTTATTAAAAGGGAATAATACGTGGGAAATGTGGTCTTACGCAACACAAAACACAAAGTCTGACATACAAGGCATTAACAATATAAGTTTAAAGACAAACCTGTGCACAAGAAAAATAATCCACCTTCAAAAAAATAATAGAAAAACTATGGATAATATACTGATAGACATACAAAATAATTTGCCAATCAAGATTTTCGATATTCAGGGCAAACTTGTGCAGAGCGTGAACGATAAATCTTTCTTGTCTCTTGACTATTTGCCGGTCGGGGTTTATATTAT